>NZ_LOVS01000046.1:0-32460 GCF_001523835.1 Burkholderia sp. ABCPW 14
TTTCGACGGCTCAAGATTCGTTACGAACGCTATGCTCATGTTCACGAGGCCTTCATGTCTCTGGCTTGCGCTTTGATTTGCTGGACGCGTCTAAAGTCTCTGTTTAACTAATTTCGCAACAGCTTCTTATTTCGATTTGCATGTGACCGGTCTCGGTTACGTCAACCGCATTCGCGAGGTCAAACCTCGCAAAGGTGATGCATTTCTCGCCTGCGACATTGCCGCGCTCAACGGTCCCAGCAACGAGCCCGAGTACCGCTACTTCGACGTGCGCGTATCGGGTGCCGATGCGCAACATCTGATCCGCCGCTGCGAGGAGGCCGTCAAGGCCGAACGCAAGGTGCTGATCGGTTTTCGCCTTGGCGACCTCTGGCCTGACCTCTTCACCTACACAAAGGGGAAGAACCAGGGTAAACCGGGCGTGAGTCTGAAAGCCCGCCTGCTCTTCGTAAGCTGGATCAAGGTCGACGGCCAGCTCGTCTACAAGGCCGAAGCCAAGCCGGCGGACAACGTATCCCGTGAAGACACCCCCGCCTCGCAGGACGATGCACCGAAGGCGGATTCCCCTGCCACCGACGACGCGGAAGCCTCCGCACCCGCCATGGCCGCTTCGTTCTGACTGTACGGCCCCGTGCGTTGCCGGGGCCTTCTCTTACCGCCCGGCGTCGTCATCGCGCCATTGATGGCGACGCCGCTTCATGAGGATGCCTCCCATGATTACGCTCTCGGGCCAATTGGCCATCAAAACCATCCACGGGCGCAACGGCGATTTCAACGTCGGACGCCTTGCGACTTCCATCGGCGAGTTCGTCATCAAGAACGCCGAGCTCGACCAATACGCCGAAGGCAAGTACGACGGCGATTTTCTCGTCACGGAAATTTTCCCGTGGACCTATCCCACCGGTGGCCGCATGGTCATCGAAATCCGGGCACGGCTCGGTGGCATGACGCTGTCCGCCGCGGACGCATTGAGCCGCGACGAAGCGAGCGCCTTGAGTCCGCAGGAAGTCGATCCGATCGACGAGGAAACGTCCGCCAAGCCAGCCGTATCCACCACGGGTTCGGCCAGCGCAGCGCACGATCCGCTCATCGATACGACGCCGTTTGGCACGGAAGCGCCAGCCGCGCAGCACACTGCGCGTGCCGGCAATGCCGACGACGAAACCTTGTTCGGCACACTCTGGCCACTCGCTGACATCGTCAAGCTCGATGCCACCGTCGACCGGCGCCTGCTGCGTCAGCAGCGCGATCGCCTCGGCGCGCTGGGTTACGAATTTGCACCACTCTCGCAGGACTGGCACCGCCTCGCCGCCTGATCGCTTTCTTCCCGTTCCGCTCCTCCCCGTTTGGGGCAACCGCTCGCTCCCCCGGCGACGTTGCCCCTCTTTTTTCTCTCAAGGACATCACCATGCCTACCTCCCTTGCTTCGCGTACGCTTTACCCCATCGACGAATGCCCGGATCTGATGGCCGACGCCTGTGTCGGTGACGATCACGGCGAACTCGTCTTTCTGTCCGTCTGGGCGCGAGACACCGCGATCCAGGCCTTCCTCGCCGGTCTGACGCTGGGTCCCGGTGAACAGGGACTCGACCGGTTCCATCTCGTCACGAACCAGGGCGTGTCGGTGTCCGTCATCGTCGGCAACATCGAACGACTCGACAAGCGCAGCACGCGCGCGTTTCGCCGCACGCTGTTCGGCTCGCTCGTGAACCTGTGGCTGTTCGACAAACGCTGCGTGAAGCCGGACAAGGCGAACGCGACGGCGCTGGCCTTGCTGCCACGCACTGAGGAGTCACGCACCGAACGGCTCTGGTCGCTGGTGCGCGATACCTGTCCCTTGCCATTGCTCGATCACTGGCACGACACCGTGCTCGAACTGCTCACGCACGGCGACATGCTGACGCGTCTGCCGCTGGCCCTCGGACCGCTCGACGGTTACCGGCTGGCGATCGACGTGCCCGCATTGACGGCGGCGCTCGGCGCACGCATTCGCGACGGCCGCCTCACGGCATCACCGTCCGAACCGGCTATCGCAGCAGCACCGCTGGTATGTGCGGCCTGATCTCCCACGGGACATGCGCCGTTGCATGCCCTCATCGATCCTTCTCTTCAGGAGTTTCCCCATGGCTCTCATGTTTCCGCGTCTCGCGCGCAATTTCATCAAGAACGGCTACTTTCCCACCGACGAAGGCACGCTCGAACGCGTGCTCTCGGCACTGGCTCCCTCCTCGGGGCCAATGTGCATCCTCGATCCATGCGCCGGCGAAGGCGTCGCCATCGCGGAAGCGGCCCATGCGCTCGGGCGTGACTGGGTACGCGTGTATGCCGTCGAGTATGACGCTGAACGCGCCATCCATGCACGGCAACTGGTCGATCGCTGCCTGCACGGCGACCTGATGGATACGATCATCAGCCGCCAAACCTTCGGTTTGCTATGGCTCAATCCACCCTACGGTGATCTGAGCCGCGATGCGAACGGCAACCTGGGCTACCAGGGTCAGGGCCGTGCGCGCCTCGAGAAACTGTTCTATCAACGTACGCTACCGCTGCTGCAATACGACGGCGTGCTCGTCTTCATCGTCCCCCACACCATCCTCGATGCCGAGCTGGTCGGTTGGTTGACACGCCATTTTGGAGATCTGCGTATCTACCGTGCAGTGGACACGCAGTTCAAGCAGGTCGTGATCATCGGTCGTCGCGTGCGCCAGCGCGACCAGGCCGTCGACGGCGCCAAGGCCATCCGCAGCCATCTGCTGGCGATCGGTCATGGCGATGTCGATGCGGACGAACTGCCGGAGGCATGGCCCTTCGAGCCGTACACCGTGCCGGTATCGTCCGCCGAGCCGGAGCATTTCTACCGGGTCACGCTCGATCCGGCGCAATTCGAAGACGAGGTGCAACGCCTGCAAGGGTTGTGGCCGTCCGTCGAGACGCACCTGGGCGCCGCGCAGCAAACACTGCGTCCGCCGGCACGGGCGTTGTCGCAGTGGCATCTCGCATTGGCCCTCGCGGCCGGCGCGATCTCCGGCGTGGTGACCTCGAAGACCGGCAAGGTGCTGGTCGTCAAAGGCGACACGCACAAGGAGAAGACGCTGCAAACGGAATACACCGAACGCGACGACGGCTCCATCGCCGAAACACGCATCCTCACCGACAAGTTCGTGCCGGTCATCCGTGCCTGGGACATGACACCGGGCTCACCGACGCGCGGCGACGTGCTCACCATTCGCTGATCGTCATCCACCGACGGCACATCGATTTCATCCACCCAACGGGGTCACCGTATCCCGCCCGGGGCGCTGTGACCTCTTTCATCAACCGGAGGTCTCCATGGCACTCGAATCCTTATCGCCCGCGCGCTTCACGCCCGGTCGTCTGATCATGACGGCCGGCGTCGATACGCTGATCCATCAGGGCCGGCTCAATCCCCTGCCTTACTTGCGTCGTCATCTTCGCGCCGACTGGGGCGACCTTTGCGACGCCGATCGCCGCAGGAACGACACCGCGCTCGCGCACGGCGACCGTTTGCTGTCGTCCTATCAGGTCACACCTGACCTGACACTATGGATCATCACCGAATGGGATCGCAGCGTCACCACGCTGCTATTGCCGTCGGAATACTGAGTTCCTCTTCTTTCCCCCCTGGGGCATGTCATCGCTCCACAGGGACGGTGCATGCCCTTTTCTTTTCCAAGGAGTCTGCACCATGTCGCTCGATACACTTTCCGATGCGCCCGAACAGGGCGATCTACTCGACGCCGCGGCCTCGCCGCTTACGCTGTCTCTGCAGGATTTCGTCACCGAGTTCGGCGACGAACTGCTGGATGCCCTCAATAGCGCCAATCCACCGGTCTATGCCGGCCAGCCCCGCGTCCATCGTCAACTCGTCCTCGCCGGTCTCAAGCGCCGCTTGTTTCCCGCCCAGGCCGACGTCGTCCATGCGGTCACGGAACTCCTGATCGAACGCAACGAGCGTGCTGCCATCGTCAACGGTGAAATGGGCTGTGGCAAGACGACTGTCGGTATCGCCACTGCGGCGGTACTGCATGCCGAAGGCTATCGCCGCACGCTCGTGCTGTCGCCGCCGCATCTCGTCTACAAGTGGCGGCGCGAAATTCTCGAAACCGTCGCAGGTGCCAAGGTCTGGGTGCTCAACGGCCCGGACACGCTCGTCAAGCTGATGAAGCTGCGCGAGGCGCTGCACGTGCCGGTACAGGGCCAGGAGTTTTTCGTACTGGGCCGCGTGCGCATGCGCATGGGTTTCCATTGGAAGCCCGCGTTCGTGCGTCGTCGCACCACGCAGGGTGGCGTCGGTGCGTGTCCCCACTGTGGGGACATCATCACCGACCTCGACGGCGAGCCGATCAACCCGATCGAACTCGATGCCGAGGATATTCGTCGCAAGTGCGCACGCTGCGCATCCCCGCTCTGGACGTTGATGCGTCCACGCACGGTGTCCACCAGCGATCAATCGACCGCCGTGCTCAAAGCGCTCAAGCGTATTCCGACCATTGGCGACGTCACCGCGCAGAAGCTGATGAAGCAATTCGGCGATGCGTTCCTCGCGTCCATGCTCGGCGACAACCTGTTCGAGTTCATCAATCTGATGGACGAGCACGGCGAGCTGGTGTTTTCCGACCGTCAGGCCCAGCGCATGGAACGCGCGATGGCGAACATGGAGTTCGGATTCGGGGAAGGTGGCTATCAACCGTCCGAGTACATCAAGCGCTATTTGCCGCAAGGCACGTTCGACGTGCTGATTGCGGACGAAGCGCATGAGTACAAGAAGGCGGGCTCCGCACAAGGTCAGGCCATGGGCGTCCTAGCCGCCAAGGCACGCAAGACGCTGTTGCTCACCGGCACGTTGATGGGTGGCTACGCCGATGACCTCTTTCATCTTTTGTTCCGGTCGTTGCCGGGACGCATGATCGAAGATGGGTATCGGCCGAATCGCCAAGGAAGTCTGACATCAGCCGCGATGGCTTTCATGCGCGATCACGGCGTGTTGAAGGACATCTATTCGGAGAGCACGGGTTCGTCGCACAAGACGGCCAAGGGCTCGAAGATCACGGTGCGCACGGTCAAGGCACCTGGGTTTGGTCCGAAAGGCGTGCTGCGTTGCGTCCTGCCGTTCACGGTGTTCCTGAAACTCAAGGACATCGGCGGCAATGCCCTACCGCCGTATGACGAGGAGTTTCGCGACGTCGCGATGACGCCCGAACAAGCCTCAGCTTACCGGCAGTTGTCGGGCACGTTGACGATGCACCTGAAACAGGCGCTCGCCAAACGCGATACGACCTTGCTCGGCGTGGTCCTCAACGTGCTGCTTGCTTGGCCCGACACGTGTTTTCGGTCGGAGACGGTGAAGCATCCGCGCACGCACGCGATGCTGGCGTTCACACCCGCGCAATTCGGCGATCTGGACGCCATGCCGAAAGAGCGGGAGCTCATCGACATCTGCCGACAGGAGAAAGCCGCCGGTCGCAAGACCTTGGTCTATAGCGTCTACACAGGTACGCGCGACACGACGGCCCGGCTGAAGACGCTGCTCGAACAGGAAGGCTTCAAGGTGGCGGTGCTGCGCGCGAGCGTGGACGCCTCCCGCCGCGAAGACTGGATCGCCGAGCAACTCGATCGCGGGATCGACGTACTAATCACCAACCCGGACCTTGTAAAAACCGGCCTGGATTTGCTGGAATTCCCGACCATCGTCTTCATGCAGTCCGGGTACAACGTCTACACGCTGCAACAGGCTGCGCGTCGTTCCTGGCGCATCGGCCAAAAGCAACCGGTGAAAGTGATCTACCTCGGCTACGCCGACACCTCGCAGATGCACTGCCTTGCCCTGATGGCGAAGAAGATTGCTGTCTCACAAAGCACCTCGGGTGATGTGCCCGACTCTGGTCTGGATGTACTGAACCAGGACGGCGATTCGGTTGAAGTTGCACTTGCTCGTCAGCTTGTGACGGCGTAACCGCCCTCTCCATGCCGCTAACCCATTTCGGGCTAGCGGCTTTCTTTTTTTGGTTATTTGTAGATTTACGGGGATATGAAGGTCGCTTGCCAGCCCTAAGTTGCCTTACGGGAGCCTGGACACGACGGTCGTTCGCAACAAGCGCGGCGGGACAGGTGTCTCGCATCACGACTCCGGAAACAGGTGCGCGCATACGAAATCGACGAAAACACGCAGCTTCGGTGAGCAATGGGAGATCGCCTTAGAATCCTATCCATCGGGTTCCTCATGTCCCCAGTACGCATAATTGAATACCGAATCCAGCTCGCTCAGATTCGCAAGTCCCAACTGCTCCCGTATTTGATTCGCCACCTTGCAAAACTTGACATAGTGCTCGGGCGACACGTTACTTTTCAGAGGTCGGACCGGAAACTCATCCATGTTCGCCAATCGCATTCCGCAAACGGCGTTACGATTCATCACCGCAAACCGCTTGTTGTCTAGCGCATGGAGGATTTCCGTGATGACATTGACACCTGCGCCGGGAACGTCTCGCAAGTGGTCCAGCAGGAGACCATAGACTCTTCCGACGTCGCGATAATCTTCCTGGACAACAGTCGCAAGCGCCCTCTGGAAAGCCACAGCGTGTTCCGCGATCTTTGTTTTCCCTCTAGCTAGACCACCCGAGTGGAAGTGTTCCAGTAAGCGATCATAGTGCATCAGAAATCTTCGCGAGCTGAGTGGCTCGGCTGCCACCATTCCTCTGATGACGACACCGGCCTTCTTCCGGTTCTGACCGCGACGCCGCCGATCCTTTTCGAAACCTCGTTCAGATGTATCCTGACGCATGGTTTCTAAAACATTCCAAAGACTCTGCGTGTCGAATGCTTGCCCCGTGATCTTTGTGACCTTAGCTCGTTGGCGAGCTTGCTCAGCTCGACGACGTGCCATTCTCTGCTCTACCTGGTTGATCTCAAACTCTCTCTCGTAGTCGTCTATGTCCGCCTTTGTTGCGGGCACCTGAACCGCACCGAATTTTGTGGAGGCTCGGATTCTTGAGAGAATCGAGCCATGAACAAGAAGGCAACCAAGTTTTCCCCGGAAGTCCGGGAGCGCGCAGTGCGTCTGGTACGTGAGCAGCGTAGCGAACATCCGTCGATGTGGGCGGCGGTCGAATCATTGCGCCGATGATCGGCTGTACGCCGCAGACGCTGCTGGATTGGGTCAAGCGCGAGGAGATCGATCGTGGGGAACGTGATGGCGTGAGCACGGCCGAGCGTGAACGCATCAAGGCCCTCGAGCGTGAGGTCAAGGAACTGCGCCGTACCAACGAGATTCTCAAGCTGGCGAGCGCGTTTTTCGCCCAGGCGGAGCTCGACCGCCGATTCAAGTCCTGAAGGCCTTCGTCGATCAGCATCGCGACACCTTCGGGGTCGAGCCGATCTGCAAGGTCTTGCGGATTGCCCCGTCGGGCTACCGACGCCATGCTGCGCAGCTTCGTGACCCGTCCAAACGCTGCGCTCGCGCCAAACGAGATGAGGTCCTGCAACCCGAGATCAAGCGTGTCTGGCAGGCCAACATGCAGGTCTACGGTGTGCCGAAGGTCTGGAAGCAGATGAACCGGGAGGGCATTGTGGTCGCACGCTGCACGGTCGGGCGGCTGATGAAGCTGCAGGGCTTGCGAGGCGCAGTTCGCGGCAAGCGAGTTCGCACGACGAATCCCGATACGAGCGCCCCGCGCCCGCTGGACCGGGTCAACCGGCAGTTCAAGGCTGAGCGGCCAAATCAGCTTTGGGTGTCTGACTTCACCTATGTCTCGACATGGCAGGGTTGGCTGTACGTGGCGTTCGTGATCGACGTGTTTGCCCGTCGCATCGTCGGTTGGCGCGTCAGTTCGTCAATGAGCACGAACTTCGTTCTGGATGCGCTTGAACAGGCGCTGTACGCGCGCCAACCGGGCAACGATGGGACTTTGATACACCACTCCGATAGGGGGGCTCAATACGTCAGCATTCGGTACAGCGAACGTTTGGCCGAGGCGGGTATCGAGCCGTCCGTCGGCAGCCGTGGCGACAGCTACGATAACGCGCTGGCTGAAACGATCAACGGTCTCTACAAGACGGAACTGATTCATCGACGCGCCCCGTGGAAAACGAGGGAATCCGTCGAACTGGCGACCCTGGAATGGGTGGCCTGGTACAACCATCATCGGCTGATGGAACCGCTCGGCTATATCCCGCCTGCCGAAGCTGAGGCAAACTACTACAGGCAACTCAGAAATGCTGCTGAAGTGCCTGCATTAACTTAAACCAACCGGCCTCCACGATTCCCGGCGCGGTTCACACCAGATGCTCATCCTCGATGAGATCATCGAAGTGTCTTGCCACCGAGCGAGTCAAAGTACCTTGTTGATCTTCGACCAACACCGACGCTTCGTGATTGTCTTGCAGTCCACCCTGTGTCAGATTCGCAGACCCTATCACGACCATTCCAGCGCCCCCTGTGGAGATCGCATAGATTTTGGGGTGAAACGTAGCGCTTGATCGGCTCAAATACAGTTGAAGATTGTGACCACTCATACGAAACAATTGCCACAATACAGTCGGCTCAGTGAGATAAAAATTCAGTCCGACGGCAAACCGTGCCTTTAGCCCTCGCGCGAGCGCTCTTTCTAATTCATGCCTTAGCGCACGAAAGCCGGACGCTTTCGCAAAAGCAACCATGCAGTCGAACCGTTTCGCAGTCGCAAGCCGCTGAACGATGACGCTCTGGTGATCTGCGTTTTCATTGTTCACCAGCAATTGAGCCTTCTCCATTTCGCTCATCCCCCTTTTCGAACACGGCGATCAGGATAGCAGTGGCGGAACCACCCTCAGAGCACGGCACGATGTTTTCAGTTTCATCAGCGGGCATTCCCGCTAAAAAGCAGGCCCACGCCTTCCAGAAACGGAGATCGCGCGCGATCGACGTGTATGCCAACCCCACACCACACCTACGCCCCGGTCTAGCGCATCGCCGCCGCCCTGATCTATCCCACAGGCAGCAACTCTGACGACGTCAAACGGGTACGCTAACGCCTGTCCGTCCACTTCCGGTCCCTCGATTATCGCGGGACCTATTTTTTGCGATCCCCTAGCGCACGACCGCCGAACCGGCGACCTTGATATGGCTTGGGCGTTTTCTTTACCCTCGCGCAGACCAACTTCCAGGGAAGGCCCCATGCAGCCATCGTCCGGAACACCGCGCGGCATGCTCATCTTGTACCGCCATCCGCAGCAATCACTGCACATTGGCGACGAGATCACCGTCACCGTCCTTAGCGTTCACGGCAATCAGGTTCGCCTCGGCATCCAGGCCCCTGCCCACGTCGGCGTCCATCGCGAAGAAATCTACCGGCGCATTCAGGCGGAGAAGCGCGCCGCGGCAAATGCACCATCCCCCCATCCTCCGGTCATCGTCCGCCGCGCACGCTCCCGCCATCACGAATAACCGCCTAGGCGCGGAACACCCCGCACATCGATACGACTCGCCCACATAATCGGGCGTTCGGTCGATCCGTTTTGATACGTGCACCCAGTCACGCAAACGACGACTGTCACGGCATCGCCATGCCGAGGTCATCGTATGCCGTCACCCTCTTACCGCCGTGTGGCACGCAACGCGCTCCGTACCATCGCCGTCGCCACCGCGACGACATGCGTCACCGCATGCGCTACGTCCACCCCACCGAACGCGACGCCGCCATCGATACCGATGGCGACACATGAGCCTGCGTCACCGCCAGCCATTCCGGTCATCCGCTACGGTCGCTACACACTGATCGAGCTGGTGCCAGACGACGGTCAGCGCGACCTGATGCAGCAGGTGAACGATCTCGCCATCCCCTCCGCCGCCAACGCCACGGTCGGCGATGCCCTTCACTATGTCCTGCGGCGCTCGGGCTATCGACTCTGCGACGAGCGCGCAGACACCACCGCCGTGCTATACGCCCTGCCTCTGCCCGCTGCGCACGAACATCTGGGACCCATCACGTTGCACGACGCGCTGCAGCGCCTCGCCGGGCCGCGCTGGACCTTACTCGTCGATGACGAAACGCGCGAGGTGTGCTTCGCGCCGCAGCCCGACGATCACCCCACCTCTCCGGCGTCGTCCGCCTCATCACCCGATGATCCGGTGCCGCTGATGGATGCCGATCCGATCAACGATCCCGTGGGAGGCCCGCAATGATCGTGTCACCCCGCGGACGGCGCTTGCTTTGCATGGTCGCGGCGAGCGGCGCCGTCGCCATCGCCACGCTTGTGATCGTCGATCATCGGCGACTGGCCCATCTCGCCCGCACGTCGCCGAGCTATGCGTCGCACACCGACGTGCACGTACTCCAGCAACGACTCGACGCCTTCGATGATGCACTGACGCGCTTGCAGCACGCTCCAGCGAACGTCACGCAGGCGACGTTCGATGCCACGCGTCAGACGTTCGACGCACGACTTGGCAAACTGGACCAGCTTTCCACCACAACGGCCACCACGGATGCCGTCAACGCGCTAGATGCGCGCGTCCATCAGCTTGAAACCCACCAGGCCGCCGCGGCACAGACTGCGAGCAACGCGGCGACCTCCCGGCATCATCACGTCACACCGTCTGCGCCGCGTATGCCGCCCTTCGCCATCTTGGGCGAAGAACAGCGTGGCGGTCAGACATTTTTGACCATCGCGCCGCCGCATTGGCATGCGCTCGGCGACGTACATCTGCTGCAACCCGGCGACAACGAAGGCGACTGGCAGCTCGAAACGCTGGACGGCGATACCGCCACGTTCCGCGTCGACGGCCAGATTCAACGCCTGTCGATTCGGTGAGGCTGTGCCATGACCTGTGTCGTTTCATTGCGCTTCGCCTGCATCGCCGCCTGCCTGATGAGCGTCGCAGGCGCGGCGACGGCGCAAACCCGCATCGCTGCGAGTTCGTCCGCAACGAGTATCGAACGCGCCTCGCCCATGGCCGCATCGGATGAAGCCCGCGCCCATGCGTGGGGACTCGATGCCACCGAATGGAGCCGCTACCAGCAGTTGATGCGGGGACCGCTCGGTATCTATTCGCCGAACCTCGATCCGCTCACCGCACTGGGCATCGAGGCCCGTTCGGACGCCGAGCGGCAGCACTACGCCGAATTACAGGTGCGCGCCGAATCGCAGCGGGTGCAGAAGGAACTCATCTATCAGCGCGCCTATGACGCCGCGTGGAAACGGCTGTATCCCGACCAGGTGCCGGTGCATGCGCTGACGTCGCCCTCCCGCCCTGATGTATCACTCGCACACACGGGACGGCTGGCCGTCTTCGTGAAGGACGACTGCCCGACCTGCGATGCCCGCGTGCGACAACTTCAAACATCCGGTGCCGCGTTCGACATCTTTATGGTCGGTAGTCGCGGCGACGATGCGCGTATTCGTGCATGGGCGCAGCGCATCGGCATCGATCCGGCCAAAGTCCGCGCACGCACCATCACCTTGAATCACGATGCCGGGCGTTGGCTGATGCTCGGTGGGCAAGGCACCTTGCCCGCGGTGCTGTCCGATACGGGGTCGCCATGAGAGGGGCACTAGCCCGTAGGATGCGCCGACATGCGTGGCTCAGCCTGCTCGGTTGGCTCAGTATGCCCACCGCGGCCGTCACGCTGCCACCACCCGCCTATCAGCTCGCGGCCCACGACGCCGGGGTGCCATCGGTGGTGCTGTTCGCCGTCGCACTGCAGGAAAGCGGCACGCGCCTGCAAGGACGCCTCATCCCCTGGCCGTGGACCTTGAACATCGCGGGCAGCGCGTATCGCTACCGTACGCGTGCTTCCGCATGCCGTGCGCTGCGCGTGGCATTGCCGATCGTGGGCGCCACGCATGTCGACGTCGGTCTCGCGCAGATCAACCTCGGCTTTCAACGCGAGCGCTTCGCCGATCCGTGCGACGCCCTCGATCCGTATCGCAACCTCGACGCCGCCGCATCGATCCTGCACGAGCAACACATTGCGGGCGAAGACTGGCTCGTCGCCGTGGGGCGGTATCACCGACCCGCGGGTGGCGCATTGGCCACGCACTATCGACGCCAAGTGGCTGTTCGTCTAGCGCGCGTGCTCGATGCCGCTTATCCGTGATGGGGAGTCGATCATGAAGCTTGCTCATCGCTTTGTGTGTGTCGCGCTACTGGGACTTGGACGCATCGCATCCGCGCAAGACCTGATCGTCGTCGGCGACGATGGCGGCGTATCAGCGCTACCGTATTACCGCGCCCTCAACCTGTTGCCCGAAACGCCGGCCGCCGTCACACCCGCTGCACCGACGACATCGCACGCACCCTATCGCGAAGCCGATCTGTTGCCCGTGCATTCGGCGCGCCTGACACCGGGGCGAGTGACACCGCGCACGCTTCGCGCGCCGGGTCTGTCACCCTTCTTTCTGATCGGCGACGACCGGCCTTCGCGCGCCTGGCTGCACGCTCGCGGTGACATGCTGCGTGCGATGGGCGCCGTCGGTCTGGTCGTGAACGTCGGCTCGGCCCAAGCACTCGCAGCGCTTCGACGCGATGCACCGGGTCTCACGCTGGTCCCCACCTCCGGCGACGACATCGCGATTCGCCTGGGCCTCTCGCACTATCCCGTGCTCGTGACGGCCACAGGCATCGAACCATGACATGGCGCAGGAACACGCCGTCGAGGTGCTGTTGCGGCCGGCGGTCGAGCTTTACACCGTGGCCGTGTGCGCGCTCGGCGCGGCGCTATGCCTGGCTGCGCCCTGGTCACTTGCGCTGACGCCGCGCTTTGGTCTCGTCTCGGCGTTCGCCTTCGGTGCGTTGGGTTATCGCCGCTGGCGACAGGCACGCGTCATCCTGCGCTATCGCCGTCACATCCGCCGCTTGCCCCGCTACGTGATGGCAAGCCGCGATGTGCCGGTGAGCCAACAGTGGCTCTTCATCGGCAAGGGCTTTCGGTGGGAGCCGCACCACACGCACCGCCTCGCACAGACCTATCGACCGGAGTTTCGCCAGTACGTCGAACCCACACGGGCCTTTCGGCTCGCGCGCCGGCTCGAAGCGAAACGCGAATTCGTGCCGTTGCCGCTCTCGGCGCTCGCACGCGCCACCGCCTGGGATCACCCATTCAATCCTGTCCGCCCGCTGCCACCTGTCGGTGGCCTGCCCCGTCTGCACGGCATCGAACCGGTCGAAATCGACGTCACGCTGCCACTGGGCGAACGTGTGGGTCATTCGCTCGTGCTAGGTACGACTCGCGTCGGCAAGACGCGTCTGGCCGAACTGTTCATCACGCAGGACATCCGGCGCGTCCGCAACGGCCAGCACGAGGTCGTGATCGTGTTCGATCCGAAGGGCGATGCGGATCTGCTCAAGCGCATGTATGTCGAGGCGAAACGCGCGGGCCGCGACAGCGAGTTCTATGTCTTTCATCTCGGCTGGCCGGACATCTCAGCCCGCTACAACGCGATCGGCCGCTTCGGGAGGATTTCGGAGGTCGCCACGCGCGTGGCCGGGCAATTGTCCGGCGAAGGCAACTCGGCCGCGTTCCGGGAATTCGCCTGGCGGTTCGTCAACATCATCGCGCGAGCGTTGGTGGAACTGGGGCAACGGCCCGACTACCTGCTGATCCAGCGGCACGTGATCAACATCGATGCGCTCTTCATCGAATATGCCCAGCACTTCTTCGCCAAGGCCGAACCGAAGGCGTGGGAAGTGATCGTCCAGCTCGAAGCACGGCTCAACGAGAAATCGATCCCGCGGCACATGGTCGGACGCGAAAAGCGCGTGGTCGCCATCGAGCAGTACCTGTCGCAGGCCCGCGTGTTCGATCCGGTGTTGGATGGCTTGCGTTCGGCAGTGCGCTACGACCGCACCTACTTTGACAAGATCGTAGCGAGTCTTCTGCCGCTCCTGGAAAAGCTCACCACGGGCAAGATCGCGCAACTGCTAGCACCCGACTATCGCGACCTCGCCGATCCACGCCCGATCTTCGACTGGATGCAGGTGATCCGCAAACGCGCGATCGTCTACGTGGGTCTGGACGCGCTGTCCGATGCCGAAGTCGCCGCCGCAGTCGGCAACTCGATGTTCTCGGACCTCGTGTCGGTGGCCGGGCACATCTACAAGTTCGGGGTCGATGATGGTCTGCCGGGCGCCGCAGCCGGCACGCAGATTCCGATCAATGTGCATGCGGATGAATTCAACGAACTGATGGGCGATGAATTCATTCCGATGATCAACAAGGGCGGCGGCGCCGGTGTGCAGGTGACGGCTTATACACAAACGCTCTCGGACATTGAGGCGCGCATCGGCAATCGCGCCAAGGCCGGCCAGGTGATCGGCAACTTCAATAATCTCTTCATGCTTCGCGTGCGCGAAACCGCCACCGCCGAACTCCTCACCCGCCAGTTACCGAAGGTGGACGTCTATACGGCCTCGGTCGTGAGCGGCGCCACGGACAGCTCCGATCCGAAGGGGAAAACCGCGTTCACCTCCAACACGGTCGATCGCGTCAGCGCTACCTCTGTGCCGATGATCGAACCTGCACACGTGGTTGCGTTGCCCAAAGGGCAATGTTTCGCGCTGTTGGAGGGCGGCAACCTCTGGAAGATTCGCATGCCGTTGCCCGTGCCCGATTCGGACGACGCGATGCCGGAGAACCTGCAAGTCATGGCGCGTGCGATGCGTCAGCACTACACGGATGCGGGCGACTGGTGGGAGAGCAGCGGCATCGAGCACCTGCAGCAGCCGACGCTTCCGGCCGATCTGGTCGACGATTTCCGGCAGATGACCGCCAACGACGTCGACGCGGCTGCATGACATTTCCGACGCCACCGCTATGACCGACCCCGCTACCACCGCCCAACGCCAGCAGGCGCAACAGCAAGGTCTGATCGCACAGATCATCACGCTGCCTTTTCGCTTTCTCGGTTTGCTGATCGGTTCGCTCTTTCTCGCCGTGCTGATCGAATGGGCGGGCATGCTGATGCTTTGGCCCGATCAAGGCTGGCATCATGCGCAGACGATGCTGCATCACGAAACGGATCAGCTTGCTGCGGATTTCTTCGACAGCTTACTCGTGCACGAACCCGCACACACGGCGCAGATCTGGCTCGATGCAGCCTATCGCCTGATCTTCGTCAAGACGGGACTCCTTGCATGGATACGCGATGCCGACGTGCAAACGCATGCCAACAGCGTGAGGGGCACCGATCTGCGTCATTACCTGGGTCTCGTTGCCGTGCACCTCGAGGACTATCTGCTCGCCGCCCTCTACACGAGCCTGACCTTCCTCGTTCGCGTGCTGGTGCTGATCATGGTGCTGCCGCTCTTCCTCGTCGCAACCTTTACGGGATTCGTCGATGGGCTGGTGCGTCGGGATATTCGGCGCTTTGGCGCCGGGCGCGAATCCGGGTTCCTGCATCATCGTGCCAAAGCAACCATGATGCCCTTGGCGGTGTTTCCGTGGGTCCTCTATCTCGCACTGCCCGTCAGCGTGAATCCCATGCTTGTTCTTCCCCCCTGCGCGGCACTACTCGCTCTGTCGGTCAACGTGACCATCGGTACGTTCAAGAAATACCTGTAGGTGCGATGCACAGCATGCTTTCCAGGGTATTCGCCTTCATCGGTAAATTGTTGCGACTTATACAGTGTTGGCAAGACTCGGTGCACGCCAAGCACGTCGATTGAGAGACGCTCGCTAGATCACGTAACAGGTACAATGAGTGACCAGAAGTGCCGACTCTTGAATCCCGGAAGGAATCACGACATGGACCGAGACGCTGTACTCGACGCGCTGCCGGATGACAACGAGTTCCGGGCCGCACCAAACTACCGAAAGAAAGAGATTGTCGAAAACCTTATCAGGTCAGTTCTCGATCAACTCGATACCGAACGCCGTGACCCCGATCGTTGGGAAGCAGAGCATATCGCAGCGGCAATCGGCTATCTCTTGTCGGATTGGTACTCCGCGGCAACTGGATATGCAATCAAAGCGCTTGCTCCCGCAAACGAGCGCGCGGACCCAGAATCATGGACGAGGACCGACGACACAGTGACAACGCGCGCTCTTCGGGACGCAATTGAATATGCAGCTGGCAAACCGGCGAGGAACGGGTAATTCACGAGGGGAACAGACGGGGAATCGGGGCAATGGCTGAACTCAATGCTGCACTGGTGGGTTTTCTCGGCGTGCTGGTGGGCGGTTACGGCAGCAACTTCCTAGCTGAAGACTACCGGCGCTTTCGCGACAGCCGCGCGCTGGCGGGCGCACTCGCTGGCGAACTGGAATCTCATGGCGAGGCTGTTCCGATTCTCAAAGACGGGCTTGAAAGGATGGGGAATAAGGTACTTGCCGGAGAGAAACTCGACCTGCCAGAGTAGCCAATTCCACCCAGTCCGCTGTTCGACGAGAACGCATCGAAGATCGGTCTGCTAGGGCCGGAGTTGGCGCGAGATGTAGCATACGTCTATGAGCACCTTCGGGCGTTTCGCCAAAATTTTCACCAGCTAACAAAGCACCATACGGAAATGTCTCCGGAGTGGACCCACTCGAACATAATGGGTTGCTTGGCAATACTGACACGCATGGAGCCGAGAGGCAGACAACTCATCGTCAACCTCAAAAATCACGCCGATGTGCAATACCGGAGCCTTCCCGAAACCCAGACGCAACTCAAATACGGCGCGGCGGGGTTCATTGCGTTTCTGATCCTGTTGAAGCTATTCGCCTGACCGAAGGCCGTGCGCACGTCTCCCGATGGCACCGAGCAACGCGGCGCGGAACAAGAGCCCCTAATAGGGGTTGTTGTCAGTCGGCGGCTTCCCGCGCTTCCTCGATGACCTTCCAATGCAGAACTAGGTCACGCGATTCTGCGTCATAGGGTTAGCCATTTCTGCCTCCCCGATTTCGACGTCGTCACAATGCCGCTAGGCGAGGAGGCGATGGTCAGGCGATGTCGTCATCTCCGGGCAACTCATCATCCTCTTCAGGGTCGTCAAAGTACACGCCCTGAGCTCCGATGACACCCATCATTTCGAGCCGTTCCTTCCGCTCCTCAGAATCCATTTCTTCGTAGTGGAACTCCAACTCGTCCATGACCTCAGCCTTCGAGGCATCTGACTTGAAGCATTCGAGGTAGTCACTGACCAAGCCCGGGTCGAACTCCAATGGCGTAATCCCCTTGAGGAACTGCAGGTAGCCCGTGCTCGGATCTACATTCATGAAGAAGATGAGCAGCTCCTTCCAGAGCACGTCCTCGTCGCCTATATTCACCTCGCGCAGGAACACGCTCTCGGCCTTTGAGCCGTGCCGCAGCTCGTATGTGTACAACCCAAGCGCGCTGGAGCGGTCGTCGATGATTTTGTAGATTGTCCGTGCGATTTTCAGGACCGTGCGACTGATGAAGGCGCGGTATCGGTCCTCGTTGGGTGTACCGAGTGAGAGGGACCTATCGAGAAACTCGACGTTCAGATACTTGCTCAACAGCCCGCGAATCGCCACAGACTCCTTCTTTCCTATGTAGACCGAGTTGAGCGAGAACCGATCGTACCGCAGCGATTTGTAGAACGTGCTCAAGAGCTGCAGGAGGTCATTCTGCGGCTTACTGAAGTTAATCGTGACGTGCTTTCGCACACGCGCCACTAGGTCCAAGTGGCTGTGCGTGATAAGGGACTTCTCCAGCGCGTCCTGATCGGTTGCGTCGGCGTGCTCATGCAGCACGACTGCGATCTTCAAGAGCCGCTCGAGGCCAACCGACAGGTTGTAGAGGAACTCGAACAACTCGTCGGCGTGATCAAACAGCCGCAGCTCATGGAACCGACGCAGACCGTTGTAAATGAAGGACCCGGCTATGTGCACTTCCTCGCCGAGCCTGAAGTTTTTCCAAAAATCCGATGCGTTCATGTCATTAAAAACGGGAAGCAGCGATAGCGGATTGCTGACTGACGCCGTAAGCCGGAAGGCCGACTCTTTCGCCATCCTCGAGTCACAGGACGACAGGGATGGCATCCCAACTGACACCCACGATAACACGGCGGCTGGCATTGGCTTTGGCCGCCGCCACATGCCTCTGTGGTTGCGTTGTACATGCCTACGCGGCCGACACCGCATCCGAATCCACGCACCTCGCCGCTATCGAACGCCAGCTCGACACCATCGACCGTCTCGCGACGCAAGGCGAACAGCTCCCCGATAGCGATAGCACGCACGAGCACTTCGACTACGCACGCCTGCACGCCGACATCGCCCGTGTCCGCGAGGGCATCCAGGACTACCTGAGCCCCCGCCGTCCACTGCCGCGTGATCCGTCGACGCTCGTCGGCCACTACCGCGTGAGGACGGACGCGCCATGAACCTCACCGGCGATCAACTGACCGCGTTCCAGAGCAACGGCGGCTTCTCGCCCGCCGACTGCTCGGTGCTGCTCGTCAGCGTCGTCTTCGTCGTGGTGCTGATCTGGGGCGTATGGGCGCTGCGCACCGCGTATGCGGGCTGGGCCGCACGGCGACTCTCCAACGCGCAGTTCCTCGGTGTCGCCGCACGTTTTGCCGCGATGTATGTCGTGCTGACCTTCCTTCTGCTTTCCTGACCACGGACGTTTCCCCATGGCTACGCGTCTCCGTTCTTGCACCCTCGTACGCCGCCTTGGTCGTAGCACGTGCGCGGGCGCTGTTTCCGCCTTCGTCACGATGCCCTTGCTGGCCTATCCGGGCTTGCCCACGCTCGAAGATCCTTCGCGCGGTGCCGGCAACGGCATCCTGCAAACCCTGCAGAACTACGGCTACGACATCGTGATGCTGGTGGCGCTGCTCATCATCGCCTCGATGTTCATCGGCGTGTGCTACCACGCCTACAGCACGTATTCGGAGATTCACACCGGCCGCAAGACCTGGGGCCAGTTCGGTCTGACGGTGGCGGTCGGCGCACTGTTGCTGGTGGTAGGCATCTGGCTGCTCACCAAGGCCACTGGCATTTTGTGAGTCGTCCATGCCGAACGAGATCGACACCCTTCGCGACGGCACCGTGGCGTTCCTGCCGCATCGCCTGAACCTGCAGCCCGTCATCGTGCGTGGACTCACCGCCGACGAACTCTGGATCACCGTCGGCCTGTCCGCGATCGCGGGCATCGTGCTCGGCATGCCGCTCGCGTGGCTCACACGCAGCATTGCCATGGCGCCGACGACGATCATGGCGAGCATCGCGACCGGCATCGTCGCGGGCGGCACGCTGCTGCGCCGACAGAAACGCGGGCGCCCGGATACGTGGCTGTACCGGCAGTGGCAATGGTGGCTGCGCTGCCATGCGCCGTTCGTGTCGCGCTGGATCGGTGCGCGCGCGCTGATCGTGCGCTCTGGTGCCTGGACCGTTCGCCGTACGACGCCCACGACTCGCGGAGGCGTGCGATGAGCCGCTTTCGTAACGAAGTGGCGCGGCTGGATGCGCACGTGACCACCCTGCGTCGTGTCGTCACCGGTCTATTCGTACTCGTCTTGGCCCTCGCGATCGGTTGGTGGAACGCGCCCCGCCAGCTCACCATCCACATCCCGCCGGACCTGCGCTCGGGCAGTACGCGCAAATGGTGGGAAGTGCCGCCCTCGTCCGTCTACGCATTCGCCTTCTATGTGTTCCAGCAGCTCAACCGCTGGCCGACCAACGGCGAAGAGGATTACCCGCGCAACCTCCGCGCACTCACCGCGTATCTCACGCCCTCGTGCAAGGCGTTTCTGGACAGCGATGTCGCGTACCGGCGTGACAGCGGCGAGCTGCGCAACCGGGTCCGCGGCATCTACGAGATTCCCGGCCACGGCTACGGCGACGATCCCAGCTTTCACGTCAAGGTGCTTTCCAACGATGCCTGGCTCGCCACACTCGATCTGGCGGCCGATGAGTATTACGGCGCCGAGCAGGTCAAGCGCGCCCTCGTGCGCTACCGGCTCAAGGTCGTGCGCATGGACATCGATCCGGAGAAAAATCCGTTCGGGCTCGGCCTCGACTGCTACGCCTCGCCACCCGAACGGCTCGCGCTGCCGACGCCCACCCCACCGGCCGCCGCATCGGGCGCCAGCGGAGTTCTGCCATGACACGACGACTGTTTCGCTTACTGGGCCTGCTGGTTGTGCTCGCCCGTCTGATCACCGCGCCTGCGCACGCGGTGGAAGTGATGCATTGGGAGCGCCTGCCGCTGGCCGTGCCGCTGATCGTCGGCCAGGAGCGCGTGGTCTTCATCGATCGCGACGTGCGCGTCGGCGTGCCGGCCGCGATCGCCGATCATCTGCGCGTGCAGAGTGCCGATGGCGCGATCTACTTGCGCGCCAGTGCACCGATCGAACCGTCGCGCCTGCAGTTGCAGGACGTCGCCAACGGCACGCTGATCCTGCTCGACATTGCCGCGCACCCGGCCGCACCCAAGGAAGTCCCCCTGGAGCCGGTGCGCATCGTCGTGGGCCACACGCTAACCGCCAAACCGGACCAAACGTCGACGCACGACGATGATGCCAACGACAACGCGGCCAAGGCCCTCGATACTCCGGTCCCGGTGCTACTCACGCGCTATGCCGCGCAAAGCCTGTACGCCCCGCTGCGCACCGTGGAACCTGTCGACGGTATCGCATCGGTGCCGGTCGATCGCACGCTGCCGTTGGACAGTCTATTGCCCACATCACCCGTGCACGCGTCGGCCTGGGCCGCGTGGCGGCTCGACGACGCATGGGTGACGGCCGTCCGACTGACCAACACGTCCGCGCAGCACCTCGATCTCGATCCGCGCACGTTGCAGGGCGACTTCGTGGCCGCCACCTTCCAGCATCCCGACCTCGGGCCGGCCGGCGACGACAGCGATACCACCGTCGTGTATTTGGTCACGCGGGATCACGGCCTGGCGGCCTCGTTGCTTCCTGCGATCCGCCCGGTCGACGTGCATCCGACGGCTCCGTCCACAACCGAAAGAGCCGGCAATGAAAAGTAACGGCCTGCTCAAATGGCTGGTCATCCCGATACTGGTGCTCGCCGTGTGGGGGCTGATCAAGACCTGGACGGCGCATCGCACGCCGCGCGCGGCCTCGACCACCGCCTCCGACACGCTGACACCGGCCGAGCTCAAGGCCCTCGGCATCGAAGGCGATACGCCGCACGACACGGTCGCCACGCTGGTCGGCCAGGTCAAGGCGCTGCGCGGCGAAATCCAGGCGGCGGTCAACGACAACCAGGCCCAGCGCGCCGAGAACGAGCGTCTGCACCAGCGCGAAAGCGACATCGACCAGCGCATCCAGAATGCGGTGAACGCCGAGCGGGATCGCCTGCACGCCGAGCGCAATCAGGCGCAAAGCGACCAGCAACAGACGCAAGGCCTGCTGCAGGATCTCGAACACCGCCTCGACACGCTCGATCACAAAAACGGCACCGATCTGCCGGTGGGCCTGGGATTGCGCGAGGGCGATGGCACCGGCTTCGCAGGCGGCGAGATGCAATGGACCGAACCGGCCGACAAGACGCCGCAAGGCACGAAGCGTAACGGTGCATCATCCGCCCCCTCGACTAGCGCGGTCGGCGGTTTCGGAGCGGCCGACACCATGCCTGCGCAGCAAACGATAGCGTCAGGCAACGCAACGAATCCGGAGGATGCAGCCACCGATAAACCGCACCTACGTCCGGTCTATACGGTACCTGCCAACGCCACACTCATCGGTTCGATAGCGATGACCGCACTGATCGGGCGCGTGCCCGTCGATGGCACGGTCAACGATCCGTATCCGTTCAAGGTACTGATCGGCCCCGACAACCTCACCGCGAACGGCATCGATCTGCCGGATGTCGCGGGAGCGGTGGTGAGCGGTTCGGCCTCGGGCGACTGGACACTCTCGTGCGTGCGCGGACAGATCCGCTCGATCACCTTCGTCTTCCGCGACGGCACGATTCGTACGTTGCCCGCGAACGATCACGGTTCGAATAACGATACGGCAGGCAACACCAGCAACGGCGCCGCGACCACGCAAGGCGGCCTGGGCTGGATCAGCGATCCCTATGGCATTCCATGCGTGGCGGGCGAGCGGCGCAGCAACGCCGCGCAATACCTGGGTTCGCAAGCGCTGATCACGGCGGCGGGCGCCGGTGCCGCATCGCTCATTCCGAAGGGCAGCGACAACGTGTCCTACGTGTCGAGCAACGGCAACACGCTCGGCACCGTCGGCATTTCCGCCAACGAAGCGATGGGCCGCATTCTCGCCGGTGGCGTGCAGGAGATGTCACAGTGGGTCAACAAGCTTTACGGCCAAGCCTTCGCCGCCATCTACGTGAAGCCCGGCGCCAAGGTGGCCGTCCACATCGATCAACCCCTCACCCTCGACTACGACTCGAAAGGCCGCAAGGTCAACTACAAAACGGGAGGTTCGCATGCACCGGATCTCGACTAGCGCCCTGATCGCCGCGTGCCTCGTGCTGCTCGCCGGCTGCGCGACCACCAAAGACAAAGTGTTGCCGCACGGTGATGCCACGATGCTGGACATCTGGAATCAGCAGACCGGCGGCGCCGCGAACGCCGCTCAGGCGACACGACAGCTGATGGATGCACGCGAAGCGCTACGTCGACCGCTGACACCCGCGGACCAAGCGACCGCCCCCGGTGATAACGCGAGCTACACGCGTACCGCCGACAACGAAATCCAGTCGCTCTTTCATCGCCTGCCCAACCCGGACATGGTGATGTACGTGTTTCCGCATCTGGCCGGAACGCATCCGACGCCGGTACCCGGATACAGCACCGTGTTTCCGTTCTACGAGCGCGTGCACTACGCGATGCCCGGTGAGCGGACGGAGTCGTACTGATGGGCTGGCTGCCGCCCTTGGCTGCGCTGCGCGAGCGCTTGCTGCCCCGTCGCGATCCGAAGGCCGAGATCGACAATGATCGCGAGGATGCGTGGGCGACATACGCGGCACGGCTGCGCGCGCACGGCGTGCCCATGCCCGGTGCATCGACAGGCCGACGCCCCGCCACGGTGGCGCAGGAACAGGCGCTCTACGACGTCGCGCCGTCCTTCGTCGAACTGCTGCCCTGGGTGGAATACCTGCCTGCCTCGCAGAGCATGCTGCTCGAGGATGGCGTGTCGGTGGCAGCGTTTTTTGAGCTCACACCGGTGGGCACCGAAGGCCGCGAGCCTACATGGCTGATGCAGGTACGCGATGCGGTGGAGAACGCGCTGCAGGATGCCTTCGATGAGCTGGACGATCACCCGTGGGTGGTCCAGTTCTACGCGCAGGACGAAACCGCGTGGGAGGCGTACCTCGACACGCTCGACGCCTACGTGCAACCCCGCGCAAGGGAGACCGCCTTCACCCGCTTCTACCTGCGCTTTTTCGCTCATCACCTGCGCGCCATCGCGACACCCGGCGGGCTGTTTCAGGACACGACCGTTACGCAACTGCCGTGGCGCGGCCAATCGCGGCGCGTGCGCATGGTGGTGTACCGGCGAAATGCCGACGGAACGGCACGCCGCGGCCTCTCGCCCGAACAAGCGCTCACGGCAGTATGCGATCGCCTGATCGGCGGGCTGGCCAATGCCGGCGTGAAAGCGCGACGCTTGTCCGCCGCCACGATTCATGCCTGGCTGCTACGTTGGTTCAATCCACACCCCACGCTGCTCGGTGACACCGCCGAGGCTCGCGAGCGCTTCTACGGGCTGACCGCCTATCCAGACGATGTCGATGAGGCGGAATTGGAATTGGCCAGTGGCACCGACTTCGCACAACGGCTGTTCTTCACGCCGCCCCGTTCAGACGTCCAACGCGGGCTGTGGTCATTCGACGGCATGCCACACCGCGTGATCGTGCTGGATCGCCTGCGCACGCCACCCACCACTGGCCATCTCACCGGCGAGACACGCAAAAGCGGCGATGCGATCAATGCCCTGTTCGATCAGATGCCCGAAGACACCGTGATGGCGATGACGCTGGTCGTCACGCCGCAAGACACGCTCGAAGCGCATCTCAACTACCTGAGCAGGAAGTCGGTCGGCGAAACCCTTGCGTCCGAGCAGACGCGCCAGGACGTGCAGCAGGCGCGCACGCTGATCGGCAGTGCGCACAAGCTCTATCGCGGTGCGGTGGCGTTCTACCTGCGCGGGCGCGATCTGGGCGAACTCGACGCGCGCACGCTGCAGCTCACCAACGTGATGTTGGGTGCGGGCCTGCAGCCGGTACGCGAGGACGACGAAGTCGCGCCGCTCAACAGCTACCTGCGCTGGCTACCGTGCAACTACGATCCGGCCAAGGATCGGCGGCAGTGGTACACGCAACTGACGTTCGCCCAGCACCTAGCGAACCTCGCGCCGGTGTGGGGCCGCAGCCAGGGCACCGGGCATCCGGGCATCACACTGTTCCATCGGGGCGGCGGCACCATCACGGTCGATCCGCTCAATCGCCTCGACCGGCAGATGAACGCGCATCTGTTTCTGTTCGGTCCCACCGGCTCGGGCAAATCGGCGACGCTCAACAACCTCCTCGTGCAGATCACCGCCATCTATCGGCCACGTCTGTTCATCGTGGAAGCGGGCAACTCGTTTGGCCTGTTCGGCGATTTCGCCCAGCGCTTGGGACTGAGCGTGCATCGCGTGCGCCTCGCGCCCGGTTCCGGCGTGAGCCTCGCGCCATTCGCCGATGCGCGGCGGCTGGTCGACACGCCGAGCGACGTGCAGACCCTCGACGTCGATGCGCTGGACGAACCCGTCACCGGCGTTCCGGACGGCGATGAACAGCGCGACGTACTGGGCGAGCTGGAAATCACCGCGCGCCTGATGATCACGGGCGGCGAGGACAAGGAAGAAGCGCGCATGACCCGCGCCGACCGCAGTCTGATCCGCCAGTGCATCCTCGATGCGGCCCATGGCTGTGCTCACGAAGCACGCCCTGTCCTCACCCGGGACGTGCGCGATGCCCTGCGCGAGCGCAGCCGCGACACGCTGTTACCGGACGTACGGCGCGCCCGCCTGCTGGAAATGGCCGATGCGATGGACATGTTCTGCCAGGGCGTGGACGGCGAGATGTTTGATCGCCCCGGCACGCCGTGGCCCGAAGCCGATATCACGATCGTCGATCTTGCCACCTTCGCACGCGAGGGCTACAACGCGCAGCTCTCGATCGCCTACATCTCGCTGATCAACACCGTCAACAACCTCGCCGAGCGCGACCAGTTCCGCGGGCGGCCGATCATCAACGTGACGGATGAAGGCCACATCATCACCAAGAACCCGCTGCTCGCGCCGTACGTCGTCAAGATCACCAAGATGTGGCGCAAGCTCGGCGCCTGGTTCTGGCTCGCCACGCAAAACCTGGACGACCTGCCCAAAGCGGCCGAACCCATGCTCAACATGATCGAGTGGTGGATCTGTCTGTCGATGCCGCCGGACGAGGTCGAAAAGATCGCGCGATTCCGCGAACTGAGCCCCGCGCAGAAGGCCCTGATGTTGTCGGCGCGCAAGGAAGCGGGCAAGTACACCGAGGGCGTCATCCTCTCGCGTTCGATGGAACTGTTGTTCCGCGTGGTGCCGCCCAGTCTCTACCTCGCGCTTGCGATGACGGAACCGGAGGAAAAGAACGAGCGCTACCAATTGATGCAACAGTACTGCATCAGCGAACTGGACGCGGCGATGCGCGTGGCCGAGCGCATCGATCAGGCGCGCGGCATCACGACACCGACGTGGGAAGGATTCGTGCCGTGAAAGGCGCACGACTCGCGACGCCCGTGTGGCGTGTCGCCGCTTCCCGTCGTCGACGCGCGATCCGATACGCGATCGTGACGCTGCTGGCGTCGGCCCTGCTGATCGTCGTTGTCCTCGCACGGTGGCATGCCGTTCCGCTTACGGCGCACGCCGCGTCCGCGGAACCGCCATGGGTGTATGGCAACCCGCACGCGCGTTACACGTTGGTCGAATACGCCGATCTCGAATGTCCGTATTGCAAGGCCTATTTCCCGGTGCTGAAGGCGTGGATCGACGCGCATCCCGAGGTGAATTGGCAATGGCATCACCGCCCCGTCGCCATCCACGAACCGGCTGCAACGCGCGAAGCGTGGTTGGCCGAGTGTGCCGGGCGAACATACGGCAACGAGGGATTCTGGCGTGCGGCGGCATGGATCTATGCGAACACGCGCGGAAACGGCGAAGGATGGCCGGCGTCGGCGGCCTTCCCGGAGACCTCGCCAACGCTCAAGGCATGTCTCGAAAACGCCGACGTCGTCAGAACGGTTCAAACCCAAGCGGAGGCGGCCCGCCGTGCGGGCGTCGAGGCGACACCGACGGTGAAACTGGTCGACCGCTCATCAGGCAAGACCCTCGTGCTCGAAGGCGCCATTGAGGGTGACGCGCTGTTGTCCGCCATGGATTGGCTGGCCAATGCGTCACGGGCCAGTGCGCCGCCCACGTCCGCCCCCATCAGCCCTCAAAAACACATCAGCGGTTCATCGAATACTCCGTAGCCAGCGGTCTTCCAGGCTACGCATGGCTGACGCCGTGTGACCGCACCTGCCCGTTCGCATCGTCCTGGCGGGCACTCGTTGGTCAACGAGCGATGCACGGTCTTCGTCGCTCCGATTGGAGCTTGGTTGTCCCATCCTGCGGGAGAAATCCTCTCCCGTACGGCGAGGCCTCCTGCGTCAATTTTGTTCAGGAGGTTTTTCATGTTTGCTTTCCCCGCACTTGCCGATCGTCCGTCGCTGACGTTATCCAATTTGACGTCCGCGGAACAACAACTCATCCACGATGCCATCGCGGTGTTGGAGCGGCGTCTGTTTCGGCGCGGACCGGCGCTCACCACGCCACAAGCGGTCGTCGACTACCTGCGGCTCACCATGACACGGGAAGACCGCGAAGTGTTTACCGTGGTCTTTCTGGACACTCGCCATCGCGTGATCGCCGTGGAGCCGCTGTTCTTCGGCACCATCGATGGGGCGCCAGTCATGCCCCGCGTCATCTTGCAGCGGGCCTTGCTTCTTCAAACCGCCGCTCTTATCGCGGCCCATAATCATCCGTCAGGCAACACAACGCCGAGCGACGCAGACCGCACGCTAACCACCGAACTGACTGCCCTGCTCCGACGGGTGGATATCCGTTTGCTTGACCATCTCATCATCGGTCAGGGCGAGCCCTTTTCCTTTGCCAACGCTGGCTTGCTTTAACTCATCAAGCGCCCCTCACGGGGCGCCTCTTTGACTATCTCCCGACGCGCAGCGTTATCCGCGAACGAGAGGCTCATAGCGTCGCCACATCGACATGATTTCTCGGCGACCCGACCCACCACGTGGCCTTGTAGAAAAGCCGGTGGTGACGACCTGCGGTTTTCTCGCCGCAACGGCGGTGTTTTTTCGGCGTACTGGGAAGCATCTTCCACCGCCGCGTGACGCGTCCGCGCACGCGACGCGGTGATGTTCGTCTGCCCGATCCCGGAGTCCATGCCATGATGGTTCACGCCCACCGTTCGCCGTGCGTCGCTCATAGCCGCACACGTCTGCCGAGGCTTTCCCACCGACACAGGGTCCTCGCCCTCAGCCTCGCGCTCCTGCCGCTCGCCCACCCTGCGTTCGCGCAATTCGCGTGCACCGATACGAGTGGCGCGCCCCGCGGTGCCTCCGCCACCTACGCGACGGATACGGCGTGCGGCAGCGGTGCGGTGGCCCATGGCACGAATCCACAGAACGGCGACGCGACAGCGTTTGGTTATGGCGCCACCGCCAGCAACAGCGGCGCCACGGCGATCGGCGCCAATGCCGTCGCGACGTACAACAACGATGTCGCGCTCGGCAGCGGTGCCATTGCCAACTCGTCGCCGGCCGGCGCGGGTGCGGGCGCGGTGGCCATCGGCACGGCGTTTGCGCAGGGCACCGCGGCCGTGGCGATCGGTGGCAGTGCGTATGCGATCGGTGACACGGCCGTCACCGTCGGCAACGGGTCAGCCCAGGGCAACGGCGCCGTGGCGATTGACGCCTTTGCGACGGCCAATGCCTCCACGGCCCTGGGGCATCTCGCCCAAGCGATAAACCCCTACGACGTGGCGCTCGGTGCGAATGCCATCACGACGGCACCAGATACTGGCACAACGACCTTGTTCGGCATCACCGCTGCCGGAACATCGACGGGTGTCGTCTCAGTCGGCGCCGCCAGTGGCGTCATCATCTTTCAGCGGCAGATCCAGAACGTCGCGCCGGGCGTCATCAGCGCCACCAGCACCGATGCAATCAACGGGAGCCAGTTGTACGCCGTGGCGGGAGGCGTCGATAACCTCGGCCTATCCATGGCGAGCGCGTTGGGTGGATCGGCGATCTACAACGCGGCCAACGGCCAGATCACGGGCACGTCGTTCCTGATCCAGGGCACGCCGTACACCACCGTCAACGATGCTTTCGCGGCAACGGATACCGCGATCACCACCAATCGCACGCAGCTCGCCGATCTCACGACCAGCATCGTCGGCGGCACCATCGGTCTCCTGCAGCAGGTGGGAGGCGCACCTGGCAATGGAACACTGAAGCTCGGCGCTCAGACCGGCGGCACAACCGTGAATATCGCGGGGACGGCCGGCCCCCGTCAGCTCACGGGTCTCTCCCCCGGCTCGGTATCAGCCACCAGCACCGATGCCGTGACTGGCGCGCAACTCTATGCCGCCACGCAAGCCGCAAGCGGCGGATGGACGTTGGCAACGTCCGCTACCGGCAGTGGTCAAGTTAGCGGCAGCGCTGCTCAAAACATCGCAGCCAGCGGAACCGTGACAGTGACGGCCGGCACGAATGTGGCCCTTACGCAGAACGGCTCGCAGATCATAGTTGCCACCAGCACGACGCCGACGTTCGCGTCCGTGACGACGTCGGGCCTCACGCTCACCTCCGGTGCCGCCGTGAACATCGGCGGCAATGTGCTGCATAACGTCGCGCCTGGCATGGCTTCCACAGACGCGGCGACGGTCGGGCAATTGACGTCCGCCATCCGCGCCGGGGACGCCAACGCCGTGCAGTACGATACCCCCTCGCATGACAGCGTCACGTTCAACGCCGGTGGAACACCCGCAAGTCTTCACAACGTCGCGGCCGGTGCCCTGACGGCGACCAGCACCGACACCGTCAACGGCAGCCAGCTCTATGCGACCAATCAGGCGGTCAGCCAAACGCAGGGCGTTGCCAACAGTGCGATGGCGACGGCGACCACCGCCAATACCACCGTCAACAACGTAGTCGCGGGTCACGCAGGGCTCGTGCAAACGGACGGCACGACGATCACCGTCGGCAAGAGCGATGCCGCGACGCACGTCGACATCAGCGGTGCCGACGGCGCGCGTACGTTGACGGGGCTCGCGCCCGGCGTAGCAGCAAATGATGCAGCGACGGTCGGTCAGGTCTGGACGAACAATCAGCGGGTACTCGACCAAGCGAATGCCTATACCGATCGGCAGTTCAGCGTCTTCGATCGGCGCCTGGATGCTTTGGGAGCGGCAGCGATGGCTGCGACGTCATTGATTCCGAATGCAAGAGCCGAAGGGAAGTTTCAGCTCGCCGCTGCTGCGGGTACTTATGGCGGAGCCACGGCATTGGCCGTGGGCGCCAACTACTGGGTCTCGAAACAGGTTCTCCTCAACGCACACCTTTCGCAAGGAGTCGGCGATGGTGCGAGGATCGGCGCATCAATTGGGGCTACCATCGGTTTTTAGGATCGTACCGGCAATCGCATTGGCGGTTCTTTATCAAGTCCGGCTTCCTACTTCGCGAAAGACGCCTGTCCTCCTTCCTCTCGCCTCGAAAGGAACGCCATATCGTCTCGATTTGACCTCGGGGCCACACGCACGATTTCCGTCGCACGGAGGTTTCCGCGGTTCACTAGCAGTTGCGTAAGATCGCAACGTTGGCGCGTTACAATCCGACTAAAGCGCGGTAAGTCCTGTGATTAGGCCAGGCACCGCGAAAACGTAATTGAACGTTCCCGAGTCCGTTCGACGCGTTGTCCACCATCTCTCCAAGCGTTCTCGACTGACAGGTTGTGGATGCACTTCCGCAGTCCAAGCCTCATAGCCATTGTCCCAAAACTGCTCGAAGACCTTCACGAAATCCGGGTTAAATCCATCAGGATGGAACTCGTGCAGGCACACCTCAAGCAGCCAGATCGGTCGTTGTTCGCGGCAAAGTGTGGCCTGCCCTCCCAGCAGCACGCCAAGTTCTGCACCTTCCACGTCGATTTTCACGAGCAGGCGCTCTCCGTGAAAACGTCCAGCGAGTAGGTGATCGAGCGTTGAAACCGCAACTATCTGCCTGTGCCTTGAGGAATAGCCTGCCCAATTCTGAAGAAGAGATGCCGACGGACCTGAGGCGCCATAAAGCGTGAGCAGACCAGGCTCGGCAGCAAGCGCTACTGGAAAAACTTCCGCCTTCCGCACCCAGCTGTTGCTGAGCAGATTTTGGTACAAGCTGCGAAGGTTGCGAGGCTGCGGCTCAATCGCTATGACATTGCACCCTCTCTGCAACGCGAGGCAAGTGTAGTAACCAAGATTCGCCCCAACGTCGATGAACCAGTCGACATGTGGCAAGAGGGACGAAATCAACGCAGTCTCCTCGGGCTCGAACGTGCCGCTGCGCATTCGATCATATGCAGGATGCAGGCCCGCAGTGAGTTTGAAGCCGAACGGCGTGACCGACTCTCTCGTCCTTGTCCAGACGAGCGCCCCCCAGGTGTCGCATAACACGTGCCACTTCCAGCGTAACCAGTGATACGTACGCTTCAACAGCACGGACTTGTTGACCTGTCGTTTAAGGTAAGCGACTGCGGACATGTGCGATCCTGATTCGTTCCAAAGTTCAACTCGTTGCATCGACCGGCGCATACCGCAAACACGCGTCGGACCAAGGTTTGGAGCGTGCAGCAGCCACCAATAAGCGTGACACAAGCATCTTCAAGTCGAAGCGTCGATTGAATCGCCAAGCGGCTTCCGCGAGACAGCGATGGGCAAACTTGAGAAAACCGAAAGCGTGATAGGTGCCATCGAGCGAAGGCTCAACGTTGCCCAAGACGGTATTGAGCCGTGTCATTTGCCGCGCTTCGGTCGCCGCACGGCCACCGGCGCTTTCGACGGTGCGCTTCACCTAGTAAGTTTTTCCACCAGGCCAATGCTAGGCACGAGCCAAAAAAGGAACAATAAAAAGAAATAAAACCTATAGCCCCACGGCTTTTCAGAAAACTTAATAACACCACCTCTCGCGTAAACATTAACTTTTTTTCCATATAAAAAAATAAGAAGCAGCAAGTAAGCTGCAAGGACTACAAGAAAGCCAAAATAGAGCATGCGTGGCGAGGATTCACCCCACACCCCTGAGAAGATCAGCATCGAAAGGCCAGCAAAAAATATCAAAATTATCACGATCTTCATATTTAATCCTTCTTATTTTTTAAAGTTAGGATGCAATGATTTCAATTTCAAGCATGACGGATCTATCAAGCACCCGATAGCCGCCCTTGTATTTGCTCTTATCGCCATATTAATAGACCTGTGTCCAAGACTTCGAAACGCCAATCCCCACCATAAGCCCCATACCTGCACCTGGAAGGAACTTACCAGGCCCAGCAGGATATCCTCCTGAGCCACTTACGTTTCCGCCCAAATCAAAATTCGCACTACCTGATGCAGCTTCGCCGGCCCCGATATCGCCCTCTATGTAACCAGACAATCCAGATGGCCCTGGTTGCAATGGGCCGTTGGTATGCCCAATAAGTGGCGACATACCAACCCCAGCATACAACCCAAGACCGGCCATTCCATTTGCCTGCTCTGAGGTAAAGAGGTGCGTCCCGCAGAGCGTTCCGTCAGTAGTAATGCCTATGGTAAAGCTTCCGCTGGCACCTCCGACTAGAGCGAAAAGCGATCCTGAAAATGAGAAACCAAATTGGGTGTCAAGGCCAAAGGGGTCCACGTAACTCAACGGATTTCCACCCACATAGGCATAGAAGCTCAATTGCCCGCCACCGAACGTGATCGGGTCCTCGCTGATGAATCCCATCATCAAGGGGCTGTAGTAACGGGCGCGGTAATAGTAGAGGCCAGGGGCGTCGGCTTCGCGCCCTGTGAACTGGTACGGATTCGTGAACCCTGTGGTCGTGTCGCTCGGTGTCACATTGCCATACGGGTCATAGCTGTACCTTTGTTTGACGGCGCCCGACGGATCAGCCAGCGCAATCGTGCTATTGAGCATGTCCGTCAGGAAGTACGTCCTTCCCGTTACATCGTTTCGCGCGAAGCGCTCGTCGATCGCAAGGCCAGTAAGTATCGCGTTGATGCTGTTGCCTTGCGTCTCCTGCACCGCATTAGCGCCGTCATACAAGAATTGCGTAGCCGCGCTGCCGTTTGTTGATGGCGGCGTAAAACCGCGCTTAAACGGCGGCGCAATGCTGAGTAATTTTCTCAAGTACGCAGGGGCCCTCGGGCCCCTTTGACGTGTTGCGACGGCGGTACCGTTCAGAACGGCGGGTCG
>NZ_LOVS01000047.1:0-52430 GCF_001523835.1 Burkholderia sp. ABCPW 14
CGAAGCCGAAGCCGAAGCCGAAGCCGAAGCCGAAGCCGAAGCCGAAGCCGAAGCCGAAGCCGAAGCCGAAGCCGAAGCCGAAGCCGAAGCCGAAGCCGAAGCCGAAGCCGAAGCCGAAGCCGAAGCCAACGATTCGCAGTCCCGATCTCCGACTATCATCGTCGCTTGCCCAGACCGCCGCCGCCGTCTCGTGCCGTGCGCGCCGCTCCCCATGCTCTGCGGCTCACGCATGCCGCCGGCCCCGGTTCGAATCGGTCCGACCCCGGCCGAAGTCCCCACTCCGCGCTCGCGTCAGCCGGCGCGCCGGGTAATTCCGCCACCCTTCCCATCGACCGACTGATCCTCCCACCTAGGGTTTTTCGCGACGCAAATTCCTGTTGTTTTCTTTTTTGGCGGCGTAGCATCCGTCGTGACAACACATGTTGCACGAATTACAATAACGACATCGCGTGTTGCGGTGCGGCTGGTGTTCGTCGCCGTTCCCCGGCCAGATCGGGGCATCGCCACTCACTGCGGAGAAGATAAATCATGGGACGCCGTTCGTTCATCAAGACAGTCGTCGCGGTCGCGCTCGTCGGCGCGAGCCTCGCCGGCGCGCAGGCGAAGGATCTCGTCGTCGGCACCGACACCTCGTTCATGCCGTTCGAGTTCAAGCAAGGCGACAAATACGTCGGTTTCGATCTCGACCTGTGGGCCGAGATCGCGAAAGACGCGGGCTGGACCTACAAGATCCAGCCGATGGACTTCGCCGGCCTGATTCCGGCGCTGCAAACGCAGAACATCGACGTCGCGCTGTCCGGAATGACGATCAAGGCGGAGCGCAAGAAGGCGATCGACTTCTCCGATCCGTACTACGACAGCGGCCTCGCCGCGATGGTCCAGACAAACAACACGACGATCAAGTCGATCGACGACCTGAACGGCAAGGTGATCGCCGCGAAGACGGGCACCGCGACGATCGACTGGATCAAGGCGCACCTGAAGCCGAAGGAGATCCGGCAGTTCCCGAACATCGATCAGGCGTATCTCGCGCTCGAAGCCGGCCGCGTCGATGCCGCGATGCACGACACGCCGAACGTGCTGTTCTTCGTGAACAACGAGGGCAAGGGCCGCGTGAAGGCCGCGGGCACGCCGGTGAGCGGCGACAAGTACGGGATCGGCTTCCCGAAGGGCAGCCCGCTCGTCGCGAAGGTCAACGCCGAGCTCGCGAAGATGAAGGCCGACGGCCGCTACGCGAAGATCTACAAGAAGTGGTTCGGCTCCGAGCCGCCGAAGTCCTAAGCGGTGCATCAGGCCGGCGCGGCGTGTTTCGCCGCGTCGATCGGAACTCAATCGGGAGCTGGATGTGCAATTCGACTGGTCAGCGATATGGGCTGCATTGCCGGACTTGATGGACGGCGTGAAGCTCACGGTTTTCATCGCATTGCTCGGGCTGGCGGGCGGTTTTCTCGTCGGCATGGTTGCCGGCATGTTTCGCGCATACGGCCCTGCCGTGCTGAACGTGCTCGCGCAGGTTTACATCGAACTGATTCGCGGCACGCCGATCGTCGTGCAGGTGATGTTCCTCTATTTCGCGCTGCCGCTGCTCGCGCATATCCGGATCGACGGCCTGACGGCCGCGATCGTCGCGATCACGCTGAACTCGGGCGCGTATCTTGCCGAGGTCGTGCGCGGCGCGTTGCTTTCCATTCCTAAGGGCTTGACGGAAGCAGGGCTTGCGATGGGGCTGTCGATGCCGCGCGTGCTCGTGAAGATCGTCGGGCCGCTCGCATTCCGCCGGCTGATTCCGCCGCTCGGCAACCAATGCATCGTCAGTCTGAAGGACACGTCGCTGTTCATCGTGATCGGCGTCGGCGAGCTGACGCGCAAGGGGCAGGAAATCATCGCCGGCAATTTCCAGGCGGTCGAGATCTGGACCGCGGTCGCCGCGATCTATCTCGTGCTCACCGGCGTGATGACGCTCACGCTTCGCTTCGTCGAGAGAAGGATGCGCATCTTATGAGCATGGTCGAATTCCGCAATGTGTCGAAGAGCTTCGGTCACGTGCCGGTGCTGAAGGACATCAGCCTGTGCATCGACGCGGGCGAGGTCGTGGTCGTCGTCGGACCGTCGGGCTCGGGCAAGTCGACGATGCTTCGCTGCATCAACGTGCTCGAGAAGATCACGGGCGGCGATCTGCTCGTCGACGGGCAGAGCGTGAAGGGCAAGGCCGCGGTGATCCACAACATCCGGCTCGAAGCCGGGATGGTGTTCCAGCAGTTCAATCTGTTTCCGCAGATGACCGCGCTCGAGAACGTGATGTTCGGGCCGATCCAGGTGCGCGGCGCGTCGCGCGCGCAGGCGCGCGATCAGGCGATGGCGCTGCTCGATAAAGTGGGCCTCGAGGCACGCGCGAACCACTATCCGTCCGAACTGTCGGGCGGCCAGCAGCAGCGCGTCGCGATCAAGCCGAAGCTGATGCTGTTCGACGAGCCGACATCGGCGCTCGATCCCGAGCTGCGCCACGAAGTGCTGAAGGTGATGCGCGATCTCGCGAACGAAGGGATGACGATGATCGTCGTCACGCACGAGATCGGCTTTGCGAAGCAGGTCGGCACGCGGCTCTTGTTCATGGACCAGGGCGGCATCGCCGAGGACGGCGATCCGAGGACGTTGATCGATCATCCGCCGACGCCGCGCCTGAAGGATTTTCTCAAACATGTTTCGTGATCAGGACAACCGATGAAGTTTCTCAAGCCCGTCGTCGTCGCGGGTTCGCCGCATGACCTCGGCCGGCAGCTCGGCGAGCTCGCCCGGCCGATGATGGATGCGTACGTTGCGCAGAGCAGCGCGTGGCGCGCGGTCGCACGCTGGCGCGGCCACCCGTTCGTCGCCGAGCTGCGTCGCGCGGCCGAGACGTTTTTTCCGGCGCTCGTCGCCGAGCTCGACGGGCTCGCGGCCGGCCTCGGCTGGCATGCGGAAGACGTGTTCGTCTGGAACTGCCGCGGCGAGCTGATCCACAACGCGCCGGACGGCTGCACGACGCTCGCGGTGCGCACGCCGCGCGATCGGATGATCGCGCACAACGAGGACGGCGATCCGCATCTGCGCGGCAAATGCATGCTCGTCGACGTGCGGCCCGACGGCAAGCCGGGCTTCGTCAGTTTCTACTATCCGGGATCGCTGCCGGGCCATACGTTTGCGGTGAATCGCGCGGGGCTCGTGCAGGCGATCAATAATGTCCGCATCCGCCGTCCGGCCGCGGGTGTGCCGCGGATGATCCTCGCGCGCGCGGTGCTCGACGCGCTGTCGCTCGACGACGCGCTGCGCATGCTGTGCGACACGCCGCGCGCGAGCGGCTTCCATCACACGCTCGGTTGCGCGGGCGAGCGGCGCGTCGTCAGCGTCGAGGCGAGCGTCGCGCGCACGTCGGTGCTCGACGTCGACGGCGTGTCCGGCCACGCGAACCATCTGATTCATCCGGGGGGCGACACCGAAGCGCAGATCGTCACCGCGTCGTCCGCCGATCGGCAAGCGCGGCTCGCGCAGCTGCTGCCGCCGCTCGAAGGGACGGTCGACGCATCCGCGCTGTGGCGCGTGCTCGCCGACCGCGCGGGCGACGGCCTGCCGATCTACCGCGACGATCCGAACGATCCCGACGACGAGAACACGCTTGCGACCGCGCTCTTCTCGATCGGCGACGATGGCGTTGCGTTCGAAGTGCGCGAGCAAGGCTCGGTGCGCTTTCAGCAATTCGTGCCGGCGGACGTGCAGCGTCCGCCGGCGCTTCGACACGAAGAAGGACACGCATGACCACCGTATTTCATCGCGCGCCGCGCGCGAACCTGCCGGTCGCGGTCGCGGGCGACGGCATCGAGATCATCGATTCGACCGGCCAGCGCTACATCGACGCGTGCGGCGGCGCAGCCGTATCGTGCCTCGGGCACAGCAATCAGCGCGTGATCGACGCGATCAAGCGGCAGGCGCAGCAACTGCCATACGCGCACACGTCCTTCTTCACGACGCAGCCGGCCGAAGAACTCGCGGACCGGCTCGCCGCCGCCGCGCCGGCGGGGCTCGAGCACGTGTACTTCGTGTCGGGCGGATCGGAAGCGATCGAAGCCGCGCTGAAACTCGCGCGTCAGTACTTCGTCGAAAAGGGCGAGCCTGCACGCCGGCATTTCATCGCGCGCCGGCAGAGCTATCACGGCAACACGCTCGGCGCGCTCGCCATCGGCGGCAACGCGTGGCGGCGCGCGCCGTTCCTGCCGCTTCTGATCGAAGCCCATCACGTGAGCCCGTGCCACGCGTATCGCGAGCAGCGCGCGGACGAAAGCGAAGCGGCGTTCGCGCAGCGTCTTGCCGACGAACTCGAAAGCAAGATTCTCGAGCTCGGCCCGGATGCGGTCGCGGCGTTCGTCGCGGAGACGGTCGTCGGTGCGACGGCGGGCGCGGTGCCGCCCGTGCGCGAGTATTTCCGCAAGATCCGCGCGGTGTGCGACAAGTACGGTGTCCTGTTGATCCTCGACGAGATCATGTCGGGGATGGGACGCACCGGCTATCTGTTCGCGTGCGAAGAGGACGGCGTCGCGCCCGACATCCTGACGATCGCGAAAGGTCTCGGTGCAGGCTATCAGCCGATCGGCGCGACGCTCGTCAGCGACGAGATCTACCGGACCATCGTCGGCGGCTCGGGCTTCTTTCAGCACGGCCACACGTATATCGGCCACGCAACCGCATGCGCGGCCGCGCTCGAAGTGCAGCGCGTGATCGCCGAGGATCGGCTGCTCGACAACGTGAAGGCGCGCGGCGAGCAACTGCGTGCGCTGCTGCGCGAGCGCTATGCCGATCATCCGCACGTCGGCGACGTGCGCGGCCGCGGGCTGTTCGTCGGCGTCGAGCTCGTGCGCGAGCGCGACACGAAGGCGCCGTTCGAGCCGCAGCAGAAGCTCAACGCGATCGTCAAGCGCGAAGCGATGCAGCGCGGGCTGATGGTGTATCCGATGGGCGGCACCGTCGACGGCAATTCGGGCGATCATATCCTGCTCGCGCCGCCGTTCATCTGCACCGCGCAGCAGATCGGCACGATCGTCGAGCGGCTCGCGGGCGCGATCGAGGCGGCGCTCGCATCGATCGGCGCGGCAGTCGTGCGTTGATGCGCGGGCGCACGTGCGCCCCTTTTGCTCCGGTGAACCGACATGACGAAAACAAAGAACAGGCTTCCTGAATTCCAGCGCGAGACCGCGACCGACGAGCAGAAGGCGGTGCTCGACGAGATCCTGAGCGGGCCGCGCGGCAATCTGAACGGGCCGTTTCTCGGCTGGATCGCGAGTCCCGAGCTCGCGCAGCACGCGCAGCGGCTCGGCGCGTTCTGCCGGTATCGCACCGGGCTGCCATTGCGGCTGTCGGAGCTCGCGATCCTCGTGACGGCGGCGCGCTGGCGCTCGCAGGCGGAATGGCACATCCATCATCCGATCGCGCTCGATGCGGGCGTGCCCGCCGCGGTCGCCGAAGCGATCCGAACCGGCACGGCCCCGGCGTTCGACGACGCCGACGATGCGCTGATCTTCCGCTTCGCGACCGAGCTGTACGAGACGAGGCGTGTATCCGACGCGACATACGACGCGTCGGCCGCGCGTTTCGGGCGCCAGGTGATCGTGAATCTCGTCGCGCTGCTCGGCTATTACGCGCTCGTCGCGATGACGTTGAACGTATTCGAGATGCGCGCCGACGGGCAGACGGCGCTGCCGTTCGCCGAATAGTCGGAGGGAAAACGAAGGAACGATGAGACGGGCGGCGCGCGCTCGTCGCATCCGGACAAGACAACGGCGGCCGTTTCGGGTTCGAAACGGCCGCCGTGTCGATGAGCGGGGCGTGCGTCAGTGCGTCGTCGACGGAGCCTTCGCATCCGGCGCGGATGCCGGCGCCGCGGCAGAAGCCGCCGATGCGGGCGCGGACGCCGGAGCAGGCACCGAAGCAGACGCCGAAGCAGACGCCGAAGCAGACGCCGAAGCAGACGCCGAAGCAGACGCCGAAGCAGACGCCGAAGCAGACGCCGGAGCAGGCACCGAAGCAGGTGCCGAAGCGGACGCCGAAGCAGACGCAGCCGGCTCCGCCGCCGCGCCGCCGCTCGCGCCGGCATCGCCGGGATCCTGATACCGCGGCAGCCCCGCCGGCTCGCGCCCACGGCCTTCCGCGCCGCCGCCCGGCGGCATGCCGCCCGCGCCCTCGCCCGGATCCTCATACTGCGGCAAGCCGCCCGGCGCGTTGCCGCCCTTGCCGTCCGCCGGCTCGCCGCCGGGCTCGTTGTAGTTCGGCAGCGATTCCTCTTCGCTCCTGCCGTGATACGTGAGCGAGCGGCGCTGCTGCACGTACGCGTCGCGAACGAACGAGTACTTGTCGAGCGCGGCCTGCTGCAGAAGGTCGCTCGCGCCGAGCAGATCCGAACGCGCGCTGATGAATTGCGCGATGTACATCGGATTGCGCGCGGCGGGTTCGATGTAGTTCAGCAGATTGAAGCGGACATCGACCGCGCGGCCGACGCCGTCGCGCAACGAGCTCGGCCCGAAGACCGGCAGCACCAGATACGGGCCCGCCGGCACACCCCAGCGCGCGAGCGTGAGCCCGAAATCCTGGTGGTGCTTCGGCAGCCCGGCGAGCGTCGCGACATCGATCAGCCCGGCGACGCCGAACACTGAGTTCATCGCGACGCGCATCACGTCCTGCGTCGCGTCGGTGATCCGGAGTTGCAGCAGATTGTTCGCGATGTTGCCGAGATCGCCGAGGTTCGAGAAGAAGTTGCTGATCGCCGTGCGCAGCGGCGTCGGCGTCACCTTCTGATAACCCTTCGCGATCGGCACGGCGACCGTCTGGTCGACTGCGTCGTTGAACTTGAAGACCGCACGGTTCATCGGTTCGAGCGGGTCGCCGGGGTGGCGGTTCGGGCCGGTCGCGCAGCCGCTCGCGAGCAGGCAGGCGGCGAGCGCCGACGCGGTAATTCGCATCTTATTCATCGATTCCTTGCAATTGATTCGTCACGCGCTTCGTGCGCGGCTTGCCCATCAGCACGGGCTGGAACACGACGGCGCCGATCAGCGTGCACGACAGCGCGAGCGCGAGGAGGCGCCCCATGCTCGCCGTGCCCGGATGATGCGACAGCCACAGGCTGCCGAACGCGGTGGCCGTCGTCGCGGCGCTGAACAGCACCGCGTGCGTGAGACTCGACTGCAGCAGGCCTGTCTGGCCCGCGCGCCATGCCATCACGAAATACACCTTGAACGCGACGCCGACGCCGAGCATCAGCGGCAGCGCGATGATGTTCGCGAAGTTGAGCGGCATCCCGAACAGCACGCACAGCTCGAGCGTCACCACGCCCGACACGAGGAGCGGCACGAGCGTGCGCAGCACGTCGCCGAAGCGGCGCAGCGTGATCCACAGCAGCACCGTGATCGACACGACCGACAGCGCGGCCGCTTGCAGGAACGCGCGGATGATCGTGTCGGCCGAGTGCAGGATCGAGATCGGACCGCCGATCGCGCCCGGCTCCGCCGCCTTCACGGCCTTCGCGAAGCGGCGCAGCATCGCGTCGTCGCCGGGATCAACGCCCTTCGGCACCTTCGGCGAAATCTGCACGAGCGCGCGGCCGTCCGGCGCGATCCAGTCGCGCACGATCTGCGGCGGCAGGTTCTCGCGCGTGATCTCCGACGGCTGCAGCAGCATCGCGAGCTGATTCAGCGCGATCTTCAGCGGCGCGGAGAACGCGTTTTCCGCGCGGTCGCGCGTCGCGCTGTCGGCGGCGGCAAGCTTCGCGAGCGATTCGGACAGATGCTTCGCGGCCGCAGCGCCGGGGCCCGGATAGTCTTCGGACGCGTATTCGAGCAGGTCCGATGCGCGCTTCAATGCCGCGACGCGCTGCGCATCGGGCGCGGGCGCCGCGGCCGGCTGCGTGAGCGCGGGCAGCAACTGGCGCGCGGTCGCGGCGATCGTCGCGAGCTTCGGCGGCTGCGCGTCGGGGATGAACGTCGACAGCGTCGTCGTGCGGCCGACTTCCGGCAGCGCTTCGAGACGCTTCGCGGCGGCATTGGCGGCCGCGAGCGACGGCGCGAGCATCGACACGTCGTTGACCGACGCTTCCGGCGAATCCTTCAGCGCGAGCAGCGTCGCCATCGATTCGCTGCCCGGGTCCTTCAGATGCAGCGGGTTGAAGTCGAAGCGCAGGTGCGTGAGGAGCGGCAGCGCGCCGATCACGACGGCGAGCGTGCCGATCAGGATCGGCTTGCGATGATGGTCGAGATAGTCGTCGACGGGCGCGAGGCGCGGAAAGCCGGGCGGCTTGCGCTCGCCGGGCGGCTTGGACAGCTTGATGAGCGCGGGCAACAGCGTCATCGTCGTGAAGAGCGCGACGAACATCCCGACGCCCGCGATCAGGCCGAGCTCCGACACGCCGCGGTACGCGGTCGGCAGGAACGAGAAGAAGCTCGCGGCGACGGCCGCCGTCGCGAGCGTGAGCGGCACGCCCATCGCGTGCGCGGCGCCGACGAGCGCGTGCTCGAGATTCGGCGCGCGGTGGCGCTCCTCGCGGTACTTGACGCCGTACTGGATCGCGAAGTCGACGCCGAGGCCGACGAACAGCACCATGAACGCGACCGAGATCATGTTCAGCGAGCCGACCATTATCAGCCCGAGCGCGGCGGTGACGACGAGGCCGACGAACAGCGTGACGAACACCGACGCGATCATCCGCTTCGAGCGCAGCGCGATCCACAGGATCACGAGCACGATCGCGAGCGTCGCGATGCCGTTGACGAGCGCGCCGTCTTCGACCGATGCGAACTCCTCGTCGGCGAGCGGCTGCTCGCCCGTCAGCCGCACGACGGCGCCGAAGCGCTTGTCGAGCTGGAGCGCCTGCGCGGTCGCGCGGATCGTCCGGGACGTTTGTTCGCCTGCCTTTAGCGCGCCGTAGTTGACGACGGGCTGCACGGTCACGAACGTGCGCGCGGGCTCGCGGGCCGCGTCAGTATCGACGAGCGCGCGCCACGAGAACGCGGCCGGCTTGCCGGCCAGCACGTCGTCGACGGTCGCCGCGCTGCGCGACAGCAGCTTCGCCATCCCGGACAGCTTGACCTGGCCCGACTGCAGCGGCACGCCGAGCGTCGTCGACAGCGTCGTCGCGAGGCCGGTGATGCTCGGATCTTTCGCGAGCACGTTGATGAGCGGCCGCGCGCTCGCGAGCTGCGCGGTCGTCGTCGCGACGTCCTGTTCGGGCAGGAACAGCAGGCCGTTGTGCTCGAAGAGCGGGCCGCCGCCGGGCTCGGACACCTGGCCGATGCGGCCCGCTTCGGTTTCGCGGCGCAGGCCGTCGGCGAGCGCATTGGCCGCGGCGGTCGCGAATTCGGGCGCGGGCGCCTCGACGACCGCGAGGATCGTCTGGCTGCGATGCGGGAACGCGTCGTCGATCGCATCGCCGAGCGCGGCCCATTGCGGGTCGTTCTCGACGAGCTTGCTGATGTCGGTGTTGATCTTGAAATGGTGTGCGACGTAGACGCTGCTGAGCGCGGCGACGACGAGCGACAGCACGACGACCCAGATAGGGCGCCGCACCGACCAGGCGACGAGTCGGACGAGGACGGATGTCAGCATGAGGCGGCGGGTTGGGGGCTGCGGAAAGGCAAAGTGTCCAAGTATACCGGCGCGCGGGTTTCAGAGTCGGCAAGGTTCCGGCGCATGTGAATCTCGCCGGATTGTTGCGAAATAGGGTTGGAATGCGGCGGAAAGCGGCGGGAGGCGGCACGAAGGCGGGCGCAGGGCTCGGGGAACGACGCGGCGGTGCGGCGGGAACACGGCGCGTGCGGCCGCCCGCCGGCGCGCGCCGATTCGTTCGCGACGGCCGCCAATCGGCGCCGCCGCGCGTGAATATCGATTTTCAGTCGTTTAATTCAACATTTTTAACAAACGGCGCCGCGAAATGGACTTTCGGTTCGGATCGGCGCGGTGCGATGTCATGCCTATTCGACGCGTAAATGCGCACAGAAGATATGTAGTTTGGCGAACATAGGTGTGTAAGCGCGTGTGTTACTTTACGCCAATGCATTATGGGATTAAGGATTGCATATCGCCGGCGCGATGCGTAATCGAATAAATAATCAGCGGGAGGCTGAGGGGACGAATTCTCGGCCGATCGACATCGGGCCGTTCGGCGTTGGTGGTGGGCAAAGGCAATCACATGGTGCAAGTTGCATTTCTGTTTCCCGGGCAAGGCGCATTCCATGCGGGCGCGACGCGGGCGTTGAGCGGCGCGTATCCCGTGGTGCAGCGGGCGATGCAAGCCATCGATGCCGTTTCCATCCGACGGCTGCGCCGTCCGCTGCTCGCGACGCTGTGGGACGAGCATATCGGCGTCGAAGATCTCCTGCAATACGCGCCGGATCTGCTGCAACTCGCGATCTATGCGACGTCCATCTCGTATTTCGAGGCGCTGCGCGCGCATGCGGTGCGGCCCGACGTGCTCGTCGGACACAGCTTCGGCGAGATCGCCGCGCTCACGTGCGGCGGCGCGTTCTCGATCGAGGAAGGCGCCGACATCGTCTGCGACCGGATCGACGCGCTGCGCGCGGCCGCGCCCGCCGACGGCCGGATGGCGGCCGTGTCCGCGACACCCGACGCGGTGCGCGCGCATCTCGCCGCATGCTTTCGCGGCGCGCCCGAAGAACGCAAGGGGCGCGTGCAGATCGCGGTTGAAAATCATGCGTCGCAGACCGTCGTATCGGGCGCGCAAGAATACGTCGAAGAATTCTTGGCCTATTGCGTTCGAAATAATACCTTCGCGCAAATATTGAATTCTCCTTATGCATTTCATCACGGCGATCTGGAAAATGCGCGAATTGAATTCGGACGACGTCTGAGAGCTTATAAAAATAAAGCGCTCGAATATCCGGTGTATTCACCGATATTGAATCGCTATTACTCGGCAGCCGACGATCTCGGCGCGTGTCTCGCGCGCCATCTCGTATTGCCGGTCCGGTTCGGAGATGGGGTCGCAAGACTGAAAGCGGCCGGTGTCGGCGCGCTCGTCGAGTGCGGTGCGCTGAATGCGCTCAGCAAGATCGCGGTGCGCGCGCTGGGACCCGGCGCCATCAAGACCTTTCCGGGCGCGTCGAGCGTGGGAGACGAACTCGGCGGCCTGGAGAACGTTCTCGCATATTTCAATGGGGGTAGTGTCATGAACGACGACATTCGCGCAAGCCATCTGCAACTCGACTTCGACGAGTTCTGGCGCGACAGTGGTCCGGGGATCGTCGACAAGATCAAGGGTGAGCTCAAGCGTTACTTCGACGCGCGGGGGCTGCAGGCGACGCCCGCGCCGCAAATCGTGACCGAACGCGGCGGCGCGGCCGGTTTCGCGCCGGCCGCGCATGCGGCTGCGGCGAGCGTTTCGCCGGCCGCGCCCGCCGCGCAAGCACCGGCCGCGCCCGTTGGGGCTGCCGCACCCGCCGCGGCCCCGACCGCGCACGTGCCGCGCGACCGGCTCTTCACCGAGCTCGTCACGATTTACGCGGAGGCAATGGAGTATCCGGTCGAAGTGTTCACCGAGACGGTCGAGCTCGAAGCGGAGCTCGGGATCGATTCGGTCAAGCAGACCGAGATCATCCAGCGGATCAGCGCCCGCTACGGGCTGCCGCCGCTGCCGGCGAACTTCCGCGCCGGCGACTTCAAGGCGATGGGGCAGATCGTCGACTTCGTCCATGAGCACCAGGGCAAGGCGGCGGCGCTCGTCATGAGCTGAGCGCCGCGCACGCACCGCGCGCCACGAGAAAAACGAGAGGAGAGGGCCGGATCAGACGGAGAGTCTCGTCCGAATGTTTGGTAATCCTGACCACTGCGATTTATGTCGAATTCCTATCTGAAGGGGAAACGGGTTCTGGTGACGGGCGGGGCAAAGAATGTCGGCAAGGCGATCTGCCGCCGCTTTGCCGAGGAAGGCGCGCATGTCATCGTCAATTTCTTTCATTCGCTCGACGCGTCGAAAGAGACCGCGGCCGAGCTGCGTGCGCTCGGCGCGACGGTCGACGTCGTGCGCGCGTCGGTTGCGCAGCCGGTGCAGGTCGAGCGGATGTTCGACGAAATCGAAGCGAAGTACGGCAAGCTCGACATCCTCGTCAACAACGCGGCGTCGGGTGCGCTGCTGCCCGTCGACGACATCGAGGCCGCGCATTTCGACCGCGCGCTCGACACCAATCTGAAAGGCGCGTTCTGGTGCGCGCGCCGCGCCGCGCGGCTGATGGCGCGCGCGGGCGGCGGCGCGATCGTCAACGTGTCGTCGGTCGGCTCGACGCTCGTGCCGGCGAACTATCTCGTCGTCGGCACCGCGAAGGCCGCGCTCGAATCGCTGACGCGCTATCTGGCCGTCGAGTATGCGAGCCTCGGGATTCGCGTGAACGGCGCGTCGTCGACGCTGATCGACGGCGACGTCGCCGCGCAGTTTCCCGATCCCGGCAACACGAAGCGCTCGAGCATCGCGGCGACGCCGCTCGGCCGCCTCGCGACCGCTGAGGATCTCGCGGACGTCGTGCTGTTCCTCGCGTCGGATGCTGCGCGCTGGATCACCGGGCAGGTGATTGTCGCGGACGGCGGGCTGTCGCTGTGCAGCGAGGCGTTGTCGCCGCGGCGCGAGTGGCGCGCGGCGGCGGATTCCGCCGCGCCGAATGGCGATGTCGCGCCGTCGTCGACCGCGTTTCCGAGCCGGGCGAGCGCTGGCGCGGCGGCTGCGCCGGCGACGTCGGCCGCGCCGCACGATGCGGGCCTCGGCGCGCCCGCGGCGAAGCACGGTGCCGACGTTGCCGGAACCGTGGCCGCGTCGGCGGGCGCGCGGAATGCCGTGAGCGCGCATGCGTTCGCGCCGTCAACCGATTCGGCCGTGGCGCATGCGCCGGCCGCATCGGCATCCGATGTGCACGCGGTTGCCCCGGCGCCGTCAGCCGCGTCTTCTCGCAAGGATGCGAGCATCGCCGCATCGTCGCCTTTTTTCGTGGCGGCGGCGCTCGCGAGCGAGAACGCGAATGCTAGTGCATCGAGCGCATCGAGCGCATCGAGCGCGCGCGGCGCACGTCCCGCAGTGTCGGCCGACGTAATCGGCGCGCCCGACGCCGAAAGCGCGTCCGAAGACGACGCTGACGAAATCGCCGTTGTCGGCATGGGCGTCGCGCTGCCCGGCGCGAGCGACCCGGAAGCGTTCTGGCAGGCGCTGCTGAACGGCCCCGAGCTGTTCGGCAACGTGCCGCCCGATCGTTGGGATTACCGATCGTTCTATTCGCCGGATCTGTCGGCGGAGGACAAGAGCTACCAGTCGCGCTCGGTGTTCATCGAGCGTTTCGAGCCCGAGGCCCGCCTGCGCGCCGAGATCGAGGCCGCCGCCGCGCCCGGCGAACTGACGACACTGTGGCTGCGCCATTCGCTGCGCCAGGCGCTCGACGGCGTTCGCGTTCGCGCGGGCGACCGCACGTCGTTTCTCGTCGGCTACACGGCGGACGGCAGTCAGCACCTCGAAGAAGGGATGGTGCTCGCGGCGATGCGCGCGCGGTTGCGCGACGCGCTCGACGAAGCCGGTGCGCCGCCCGAAGAACGCGAGCGCAGCATCGCGCAGATCGACGCGGTGCTGCGCGCGCGCTACGCACGCGGCACCGGCGAGCTGTCCGAGTTCTTTCCGCATCGCGTCGGCCTGAATGCGATGCGCGGCGTGCTGCCCGACGACGCCGAATACATGATGGTCGACACCGCGTGCTCGTCGTCGCTCTATTCGGTCGACCTCGGCATCAAGAGTCTGCTCGCCGGCAAGCACGACGTCGTCGCGTGCGGCGGCGCGTTCGCGCTCGCGCCGCGCGGCTCGATCCTGTTCTCGAAGCTGCACGGGCTGTCGAGGAGCGGCGAAGTGCGGCCGCTCGACAAGGCGTGCGACGGCGTGCTGTTCGCCGACGGCGCGGGCGTCGTGATCCTGAAGCGCCTGAAGCGCGCGCTCGCCGACGGCGACCGCGTGCTCGGCGTGCTCAAGGCGTTCGGCTCGTCGTCGGACGGCAAGGGCAAGGCGATCTACGCGCCGAATTCGGCCGGCCAGCGCATCGCGATCGATCGCGCGTACCGGCAGACCGACGTGCCGAAGGATGCGGTCGACTGGGTCGTCGCGCACGCGACGGGCACGCCCGCGGGCGACCTCGCCGAATTCCAGAGCCTGCGCGACATGCTGAAGCGCGACCGGCCGGTGTACGTGACATCGAACAAGTCGCTCGTCGGCCATACCGGCTGGGCGGCGGGCGTTGTGTCGCTGATCCAGGTACTGCTCGCGCTGGAGCATGGCCGCATTCCGCCGCAGCATCGCTTCTCCGAGCCGCCGCAGGAGTTCGACATCGACGCGAGCGGCTTTACGATTCCGACGCGGGCCGTCGACTGGCCGCGCAAGACCGATGCGGCGCGCGTCGCCGCGGTGTCGGGCTTCGGCTTCGGCGGCACGAACGGCCATCTGATCGTCGGCGAATACCGGCCGGACTTGCGTGCGTCGAAGCCTGCCGCGCGCGTCAATCGCGAGCCGCTCGCGATTGTCGGCTGGTCCGCGAAATTCCCCGGGCTCGACGGCCGCGACGCGATCGCCGCGTGGCTGAACGGCGCGAGCGCCGCGCCCGGCGCGAGCTTCGGTCTCACGTATCCGCTGCCGAGCTTCGATCGCGTGCGGATGCCGCCCGCGGTGCTGCGCGCGCTCGACCGCTGCCAGTTGATGGCGCTCGACGCCGCGCACGACATGCGCGAGCAGTTGCGCGACTACTGGGGCGCGCATGCGAACGCGATCGGCATCGTGATGGGCCACATGGGGCCGACGCGCAACGCCGCGCTGTACGCGAGCCGCTGCTATCTCGACGACATCGCGACCGCCGTGCGCGCGAGCGTCGACGATGCGTCGCGCCCGGCGCTCGACGATGCGCTTGCGCGCGTCGCCGAAAAAACGAAGCGCCTCGTGCCGCCGACGACCGAAAATGCGTTCCCCGGCATGATGCCGAACGTGATTCCCGCGCGCGTCGCGAACTATCACGATCTGCACGGGATGAACATGACGGTCGACGCCGGGCACGCGTCGACGCTTGCCGCGTTCGAAGTCGCGTCGCGCTTCCTGAGAAGCGGCGAGCTCGACATGGTGATCGTCGGCGGCATCAACGGCAACTCGGCCGACGAAGTGCAGCCCGCGTTCGATCGGCCGCTCGCCGAAGGGATCGTGCTGTTCGCGGTGACGACGAAGGCGCAGGCCGACGCGGCCGGGCTGCCGGTGCTTGCGTGGGTCGAGAGCGACCGCGCGTTCGCGGACGTTTCCGCGCCGCAATGCGCGCTGCGCGATGCCGACGGCCGCGAAGTCACGTACGCCGGCGCCGACGGCGCGCTCGCCGTGCTGCGCGCGCTCGTCGGCGGTGAGGGCGCCGCGTCGGTCGCGTTGGGCAACGATCGCGATCGGGTGCGCTTCGGCTTGCGCGTCGATCGCAACGCGCCGCCGGTCGGCGACGAAAGCACGCGCACGCACGCCGTTTCGGATGCGCCCGGCGTGGATGCGCCCGGCGTGTCCTCGGCAGCTCCGGCGGCTCCGGCGGCTCCGGCGGCTCCGGCAGCTCCGGCAGCTCCGGCAGCTCCGGCAGCTCCGGCAGCTCCGGCAGCTCCATCGGCTCCCGTTTCTTCTCACCTTTCGATGTCGTCGTCGACGCCCGTTGCGGCTTCGGCATCGACGGCGCATGCCGTCGCGCCGCTCGCGACGACCGTGAGAACGGAGTCGACGGCGCCCGCTGCGCCGCCCGTCGTCGCCGCTTCGACCGAGAAGCGCGTGCCGATTCCCGCGACGCTGAAAGTGACCGATGTCGCCGCCGACGGCGAGCCGCTCGGCGTCGCCCGCTATCGGATCGATTTGCAGGAAACGCCGTGGCATGCCGGCGCGGGCGCGATCGCGTATCTGCCCGCGGGCAGCGTCGTCGTGACCGACGCGCCTGAGCTGCTCGACGGCATCGGCATGCTGCCCGCTGATCTGCTCGTGCTGTCCACTCGCGCGACGACGTTCTCGCGCGCGCGGCTCGTCGTCGTCGATACGCTGGGCGAAGCCGCGCTGCAAGGGGTGATTCCCGCGGGCACGCGCCACGTGCGGCTGCTGACGTCGCTGCGCGCGCGCGCGCTTGCGCCGGATCGTTTGTCCGCCCCGTCGCCCGAGCTGCTGAAGCTGCACGACCTCGCGTTCCTCGCGCTCAAGCAGTGCTACGACGGCGTCGCGCAGCAGGGCTCGTTCATCGCGCTGCTGCTCGACGCAGTGAAGGAAGACGTGCTGCATCCGGATGCGGGGATGTTCACGGGCCTCGTGAAGGCGCTCGCGATCGAGCTGCCGCATGCGCGCTCGCTCGCCGTGCTGACGGACGACGCGGATATCCGGCAAGGCGTCGCACAGGCCGAGCGCGAGAGCGGCGCGCAGCATCTGCTGCCCGTCGTCGCGCTCTGCGGCGGCCGGCGTCTGACGCCGCGCGTGACGCGCGACGCGGGCGAGCTGCCCGCCGACGGCTTCGCGCGGCTCGATCCCGATTCGGTCGTCGTCGCATTCGGCGGCGCGCGCGGGATCACGGCCGAGCTGATGAAAGCGGTCGCCGAGCACTTCCAGCCGACGATCTACCTGATCGGCAGCAGCGGGCTCGACGCATACGGCCCCGACGTGTTCGCGGGCAGCGACGAAGCGTTCGCGCGCCGTCGTCCCGACTACATCCGCGAGCAGAAGGCGCTCAATCCGCATCTGCCGGTGCCCGCGATCATCAAGGCGTTCGAGCGCCAGGTCGACGCGCGCGCCGCGCGCCGCAACATCGACGTGATGAAGTCGTACTGCGGCCCGAACAAGGTGTTCTATCTGCGCGCCGACGTGCTCGATGCAGGCAGCGTGCGCGCGGCGGTCGACAAGATCGTCGCGGCGGGCCAGCCGATCGATTTCGTCGTCAACGCGGCGGGCCTGAACCGCTCCGCGTCAGTCGACGTGAAGTCGTTCGACGATTTCGTCGCGGTGCGCGACATCAAGATTCGCGGCTACTGGAACGTGCGCGACGCATTCGGCGCCGCGCCGCCGCGCGCGTGGTGCAACTTCGGTTCGTTCATCGGCCTGACGGGCCAAGCGGGTGAGACCGACTACGCGTCGGGCAACGATTTTCTCAACACGCAGGCCGCCTATCATCGCGCGGCGCTCGCGCGCGACGAGTTCACGATCGGCTGGACGCTATGGCGCTCGGTCGGTCTCGGCGCGAATCCCGTTACACGCGCGTTCCTCGAGAAGAGCGGGCTCTTCACGAGCATGCGGACCAACGAGGGCATTCATCACTTCCTGCGCGAGCTCAATCTGACCGAGCGCGCGGCGAGTTCCGTGCATCTCGGCGCGGCCGAGCGGCGCGCGATCGAGGCGCATCTGCCGACGTTCTTCGGAACGCCCGAGTCCGCGCCGGCCGCGCGGACGGAACGGTCCGTGCAAGCGCCGAGCTACGCGCCGAACGTGCAAACCGCGCCGGGCGCGCGTGCCGGGCAACCGGCGCAGCGATCGCATCCGGCGCCGCCGCGCGATCGCATCGTGCCGCCGCCGAGCCACGATTTCTATCTCGGCCGCGAAGTGCGCCGCACGAGCGACAGCGTGACGTTCGAGCGCATCTTCGATTTGCGCACCGATGCATACCTGCAGCACCACGTCGTGAATCGCTTCGCGACGCTGCCCGGCACGTTCGTGCCGGAGCTCGCGGCCGAGGCGGCGATGAAGCTGTTGCCGGGGCTGCGCGTCGTCGGCTTCCGCGATGCCGCGTTCCGCCACTTCCTGCGCGTGTACGACGCGCAGCGGCCGAGCACGAAGCGCATTCACGCGCAGGTCGTCGGCCGCGAAGGCGAGGCCGCGGTCGTGCAGGTGCGGATCACGGGCGACGTGCTCGCGCCGAACGGCCAGGTGCTCGTGCAGGACAAGCTGCACTTCGAGATCAAGGCGCTCGTCGCGCCGCGCTACGCGAGCGCGCCCGTCTGGCCCATGCGGCCGGACGAGCCGCGCACGCCGGTCGCCGATCCGTACCACTTCGAATCGGCGCCCGTGCGCCTGACGGGCATCTTCGTGTCGACGGCCGATACGGGGGTCACCGCGTCGGGCAAGGTCGCGCGCTACCAACTGAACGTCGCGCCCGGCGACCCGGTGTTTTCGCGCTTCGTCGTCCCGAGCATCATGCTCGACGGCCTCGCGCGCGTCGCGGTGCTGAACTATGTCGCGGGCGATTACATCCCGCTCGCCGCGCCGGTGTCGATCGGCCGGATCGATCTGTACGAAGGCGGCAACGACTGCGAACTCGCACGCCGCTACGACCGGATCGATCTGTATGCGACGCCCCGCGAGTTCGCGCTCGAGGGCGCGCACGCCGGCAACCGCTTCGCCGCGGTGCGCTCCGACGGCCGCATGCTGATGGAGATGAGCGATGTGTCTGGCGTCGTGATCGGCTACGTGCACCGGACGACCGGCGCGTACGCGACGAAGGCCGAGGTCGACGCGCTCGCCGCGCGCCTTGCAACCGAGCGGGAGACGGCATGAGCAAGCACCGCCAGGCGCCGGGGCCGCGCGGCAGCCTCGTGATGGGCAACCTCGCCGCATACAAGCGCAATCCGATCACGATGCTGCTGCGTTTGCACCAGCAATACGGCGACGTCGCGCGCAACCGGCTCGGGCCGTTCGTCACGCATGCGCTCGCGCATCCGGACCACGTCCAGTACGTGCTGCAGGAGAACCATCGCAACTACGTGCGCGGGCGCTTCTACGACAACTTCAAGATGTTCTTCGGCGACGGCCTGCTGACGACCGACGGCGAATTCTGGCGTCGCCACCGGCGCGCGGTGCAGCCGCTTTTTCACAAGAAGCAGGTCGACGCGCACGCGGCCGCGGTCGGCGACGCGGCGCTCGCGCTCGCGCATCGCTGGAGCGCGCTGCCGCCGGGCAAATCGATCGACGTCGTCGAGGAGATGATGCACCTGAGCCTGCGGATGCTCGGGCTGATGGTGTTCAACACCGACGTGTCGACGCATGCGCAGGCGGTGGGGCCGGCGGTGCGCTTCGGGATCGAAGCGATGATGCCGCAGGGCAACATGAACGACTTCATCCCGCGCTGGGCGCCGACGCGCTTCAATCGCCGGATCGCGCACGCGCGCCGCGCGATCGACACGATCATCGCGAAGATCATCGCCGATCATCGCGACGAACGCTGCGAGCCGAGCGACGTGATCTCGCTGCTGCTGAATGCCCGCGATCCCGACACCGGCGCGCCGATGACGCAGCAGGAAGTGCACGACGAAGTGATGACCGTGTTCCTCGCGGGCCATGAGACGACGGGCGCGGGCCTCGCGTGGGCGCTGTATGCGCTGGCGCAGCATCCGGCGGTGCTGCGCCAGCTGCGCGACGAGCTCGACGCGCGCCTCGGCGGGCGCGCGCCGACCGTGCAGGACTTCGAACAATTGCCGTATCTGACGCAGGTCGTCGACGAGTCGCTGCGCGTCTATCCGCCGATCTGGGGCTTCACGCGCGATCTCGTCGAAGACGACGAGATCGGCGGCTATCGGATTCCGGCGCGCTCGTCGGTGTTCATGTCGCCGTACGTCACGCATCGCCATCCGGCGTTCTGGCGCAATCCGGACGCGTTCGATCCGGAGAACTTCGCGAGCGATGCGGCGGCCCGCCATCGCTTCGTCTATTTCCCGTTCGGCGGCGGGATGCGCAAGTGCATCGGCTTGCAGACCGCGCTGCTGCAGATGCGCGTGCTCGTCGCGGTGGTCGCGCAGCATTTCGATCTGAACGTGCTGCCCGGCCATCCGATCGAACTCGGCGCGACGATCTCGCTGCGGCCGGTGCACGGCATCCGTCTGATCGTGAAGCCGCGCGAGCGTCAGCAGAGTCATCTCGCGCGCGTGCGCGAGCACGAGGCCGCGCGTGCGCTGCGGCCGCTCGGCGATACGGTCGAGCCGACGGGCGCCGCGTGTCCGATGGCGGCGGCGGGCGAGATCGGCGCGAGCGCGGCGGCGGGGGCAGCGGCGGAATCGGCGCAAGCGCTCGATGCCGCGCATGCGAGCGGCGCAGCCGTCACCGACGAGCGTGCGGCGACCCGACAACACGCCGACGCCGCGAGGCTGTCGCTCGCGACGCCGAGCGCCGCGGCGCCGCGCGATGCAGCCGCCGACGCGAGCGCCCGCGGCGTGCCCGCATGGCGCTTCACGTGGCGGCCGGCGACCGTCGATCCGATTCCCGATGCGCCATCGCCCGCGTTGAGCGGCAAGCGGATCGCGCTCGTCAACGGGCGCGGCGGCACGGTCGAGCGCATCGCGGCCGCGCTCGCGCGGACGTGCACGAAGGTGTCGGTGTTCGCGCCCGCCGCGAACGCCGATTACGCGGAGGCTGCGCGAACGTTCGTCAACGAAGCGGGCCCGCTCGACGGCATCGTCGATCTCGGGCTCGAAGCGCCGTTCACGCTCGACGACGCGAGCGCATGGGAAGCGCCGATGCGCCGCACGGTCGAGCTGCTGAAGGCGTGCTACGGCGACTGGGCGGCGGAGGACGATACGTCGCGGCTCTTCTACGTCGCGCTCACGTGGATGGACGGAATGATGGGCTATGGCGACGCCGCCGCCGGCGCGCAGCCGCTCGGCGGCCTGTGGGCGGGACTCGCGAAGACGCTGCCGCAGGAGCTGCCGAACTGCAACGTGCGCGTGCTCGACATCGCGCCCGACGAGACAGGCCGCGTCGACCGGCTCGTCGTCAACGAGCTCTATCGCTGGGGCCTCTTCGAGGTCGGCTACCGGCAGGGCGTGCGCTACACGCTGCACGCGCGGCGCAATGAACTGCCGCCGCTTGCCGTGGATGCGCGCACGACGCTCGCGCCGGGGGACACCGTGCTGTTCTCGGGAGGCGCGCGCGGAATCGGCCTGTTGTGCGCGCGTGCGCTCGCCGAGCGTCACGGCTGCACGGTGATCGTCACGGGACGCGAGGCGCCGCCCGACGGCAGCGAGCCGTGGATGGCGCTCGACGACGAAGGCTTCAAGCGATACGGCCTCGAGCAACTGCGCGCGGCGACGCCCGACAATCCGCCGAAGGCGATCCGCGCGACGCTGCAGCGGCTCAAGCGGCGGCGCGAGTTGAAGGCGGCGCTCGACGAGATGGCCGCGCTCGATTTGCCGGTCCGTTATCGGGTCTGCGACGTGACCGACCGCGCGGCCGTGCGCGCGCTGTGCGACGAGCTCGGCGATTCGCTGCGGATGGTGATCCACAACGCGGGCGTCGACCAACCGGTGCGCCTGATCCAGAAGGGCGCCGACGACTTCGCGCGCACGGTTCGCACGAAGGTGCTCGGCTTCGCGAATCTGTGCGATGCCGTCCGCACCCGGCCGCGCCTTGTGCAGTTCTGCAACGTCGGCTCGTTGACGGGCCGCTGGGGCGGGATGACGGGCGAGACCGACTACGCCGCCGCGAACGAAGGGCTCGCGCGCCTCGGTCTCTGGGCGGCGAAGCATGCGCTTGCGCCCGCGTGCGGCGTGAAGACGCTCGTGTGGCCGACGTGGGAAGGCATCGGGATGATCACGAACTTCGCGGTCACGCAGCGCTACATCACGCCGATGAACGTCGACGAGGGCGTGCGGCATTGGCTGCGCGAACTCGCGTCGCCGGGCAGCGGCGAAGTGATGTTCATGGGCGCGGTCGGCCGCGCGCCGACGCCCGTGCAGATCAAGGGCTTTCAGCCGATTCGCGAGCTGCCGAACATCGGCGAGCTCGTCACGCGCCGGCATCACGTCGGCGAGCCGCTGCGCTTTCGGCCGTTCAAGCGCTTCGAAGGCCGCTATGCGATCGATCCGGCCGTCGCGCCATACGCGCACGCGTTCCGCTTCAACGGCCGGGCAGTGTTGCCCGCATCGCTCGTGCTCGAGCATGCGTGCGCGGTCGGCGACTGGGTGATGCCGCCGACGGGCGAGCCGCGCGACCTGAGCGAGATGACGAACGTCGTGCTGCGCCTCGACGCGCTGCCCGACGTGTCGAACGGCGGCGCGCCCGTCGAGATCGGCAGCGAGGCGGCCGGCTACATGATCGGCGACGTCTGGTGCGTCGACGTGCGCTGCAGCGATGCGCGCACGCAAGCCGAACTGCTCAGCATGACGCTCGTCTACCGGCCGGAGCCTGAGCAGATCGGCGCCGCGTATGCGCGGCCGCCCGGCGCGACGCCCGAACCGCCGAGGCTGACGAGCGCGCCGCACGCCGCGTGGAACGGCGATCTGCTGCCGGCGGGCGACTGGAGCGTGCCCGACGACGCGTCGGCCGGCATCGTGCGGATCGGCCGCGTGCCGCCCGCCGCGGTGCTGAGCCTGTGGACACTGCCGTTTCCGCTCGAGCTGCGCCTGCCCGTCAATCACGTCGAGCACGTGCTGCGCGTACTGCTCGCCGAATGGGGCGCGGCGCAATCCGACGCGCCCGCTGTCTGGCGAATCGGCGGCGCGAAGCTCGCGCGGCTGCCGGCGTCGTCGGCCGACGGCGTCGTCGAGTACGCGACCGGCCGCTTCGCGGTGGTCGACGCGCGCGGCTACGTGCTGCTGCGCCTCGACGACACGCGCGTCGTCGCCGCGCAGGCGACGCGGCCCGAAGCGGGCGCGCTCGCCGACCCGCTGACGGCATGACGCGCGACCGCCCAAATGAAGGAACGACAACGATGACAACGACGAAAACGACGATGGAACCGACAGCGGCGACGGCAGCGACGGCGAGCTCGGCGAACCGGGATTGCAGCAACCGCTACTGCATCATCGGCGGCGGCGCGGCCGGCATCGCGACGGCGAAGAACCTGCGCGAGCACGGCATCGCATTCGATCTGATCGAACGCGAAGACGACATCGGCGGCACGTGGTACTACGGCAAGCCGTGCAGCGCGATCTACAAGTCGGTGCACATGATCAGCTCGCGCGCGTTCTCCGAATACACGGACTACCCGATGCCAGCCGATTATCCGACGTACGCGCGCGGCGATCAGGCGCTCGCTTACCTGCGCGACTACGCGCACCGCTTCGGCGTCTACGAGCACGCGGAGTTCAACCGGACCGTGCTCGAAGTCGCGCCGCTCGCGGACGGCGGGCTGTGGCGCGTTGAACTCGACGGCCACGAGGTGCGCCACTACAAGGGCGTGTTCGTCTGCAACGGCCATTTGTCGAAGCCGCAGGTGCCCGACTATCCGGGTCGCTTCGACGGGTTGCAACTGCATTCGGCGCTGTACAAGACGCCTGACGTGCTGAAGGACAAGCGGGTGCTCGTCGTCGGCGCGGGCAACTCGGGCTGCGACATCGCGGTCGAGGCGGCCCATCACGCGCGCGCGGTGTTCCATAGCACGCGGCGCGGCTACTACTACTGGCCGAAATTCCTGTTCGGGATTCCTGCCGATCGCTGGGCCGAGTGGCCGCTGAAGCTGCGCCTGCCGCTGTGGGCGCGGCGCTTCTTCGGCGTGCGGCTCCTGCGCCTGACGACGGCCGGCCAGCCGGAAGACTACGGCCTGCCGAAGCCGGACCACAAGCTGTTCGAAGCGCACTTCATCATCAACTCGACGCTGTTCTATCACCTCGGACACGGCGATCTCGTCGCGAAGCCGGATGTCGTCGAGCTGAAGGGCGACCGCGTCGCGTTCTCGGACGGCAGCGAAGAGCAGATCGACGCGATCGTCTATGCAACGGGCTTCCAGCTCAGCTTTCCGTTTCTCGACCCGTCGTACCTGCAATGGGACAAGATGCAGCCGCGCCTGTATCTGAACATCTTCGATCAGGCGCATCCGAACCTGTTCTTCATCGGCCTGTTCCAGACGTCGACCGGCAACTGGCCGCTGATGGACTATCAGGCGCAACTCGTCGCGCGCTATCTGCGCGCGCGCGACGCCGCACCGCGCAAGGCCGCGCGGATCGATCGGCTGATCCGGCGAGACCGCTCGAACTGGAATGGCGGAATTCACTTCAGCGACACGCAGCGGCACGTGATCGAAGTCGAGCATTTCGCCTACCGGCTGCAACTGAAGCGGCTGATTCGCGCGCTGCCCGATTCGCGCGTGGCGGCGCGGCAGCGGCGGCCCGTGGCCGTCGCGACCGCGGCGCAAGCGCCGGCGCCCGCCACGCCCGCCACGGTTGCCGCCGGGCGCGTGCAAGCGGGAGAGGCATGATGACGATCGTCTGCGTCGAGAGCATCAGCAAGACCTATCTGCTCGACAGCGTGAAAGTGACCGGCCTGGCCGGCGTGTCAGTCGACATCGACGCGAACCGCTTCACCGTGCTGAGCGGCCCGTCCGGCAGCGGCAAGACGACGCTGCTCAACATGATCGGCTGCATCGATCGGCCCGACGCGGGGCGCGTCGTCGTCGCCGGGCAGGACACCGCGACATTGACCGACGACGCGCTGTCCGACTTCCGCGCGCGGGAGGTCGGCCATGTGTTCCAGTCGTTCAACCTGCTGCCCGTGCTGTCCGCGTACGAGAACGTCGAGTATCCGCTGCTGATGGCGCGCACGCCCGCGCGCGAACGCGCGGCGCGCGTCGCGTACCTGCTCGACGCGGTCGGCCTGAGCGGCAAGGGCGCGCATCGGCCGAGCCAGCTGTCGGGCGGCCAGCGGCAGCGCGTCGCGATCGCGCGCGCGCTTGCAGCGGGGCCGTCGCTCGTGCTCGCCGACGAGCCGACCGCGAACCTCGACAGCGTCACGGGCCGGGCGATCATCGCGCTGATGCACCGGATGCAGCGCGAGAGCGGCGTGTCGTTCATCGTGTCGTCGCACGACCGCCAAGTGCTGGACGCAGCCGACGACGTCGTGCAGATCCGCGACGGCCGCATCGTCGATCGTCGCCGCATCGCGCAGGAGGCGCAAAGCTGATGCATACCTTCATGTTGGCGCTGCGCAACCTGCAGCGGAACCAGCGGCGCTCGATCACGACGCTGCTCGCGATGATCGTCGGCGTCTGCGCGATCCTGCTGTTCGGCGGCTTCAGCAAGGACATCACGTTCGGATTGCAGACCGATTTCGTGCGGCGCAGCGGGCACTTGCAGATTCAGCGGCACGGCTATTACCAGTACGGCAGCGGCAATCCGGTCGCGTACGGGATCGGCGGCTATGAGCGTCTGATCGCGCAGCTGCGCGATGATCCGGTGCTCGCGCCGATGATCGCGGTGATCACGCCGACGCTGCAGTTCGGCGGAATCGCCGGCAACTTCGAAGCGGGCGTGTCGCGCACGGTGCTCGCGCAGGGCGCGATCGCCGACGAGCAGAACCGGATGCAGCAGTGGAACGACTATGGCTTCCCGCTGGCGCCGAGGCCATATCCGCTCGTCGGCACCGTGCCCGATGCGGCGCTCGTCGGGCACGGCGTCGCGCGCGTGCTGCATCTGTGCGCGCCGCTGCACGTGCCCGATTGCGGCGATGGCGATCACGCGAAGGACGCGGCGAGCGCGGCGTCCGGCGCATCCGCAGCCGATGCGCCCGCGGACGTGATCGCGCTCGCGGCGGCCGAAGCAGACGCGCAAAAGAGCGAGCGCAACGGCGAGCGTGCCGGCGCGACGCACATCGAGGTACTCGCGGCGAACGCGTACGGCGCGCCGAACGTCGGCGGCTTCACGGTCGTCAAGGCCGAGCAGCAAGGCGTGAAGGAGCTCGACGACGTGTATCTCGCGATGCACCTGCCGCGCGCGCAGCGGCTCGTCTACGGCGGCGACGCGCCGCGCGTGACGGCTGTCGAGATCCAGCTCGCGCGCACCGCGCAACTGCCCGCCGCGCGCGCGCGGATCGAGCAGTTGTTCGGCGGCCGCTTCGAAGGCCAGCCGCTCGACGTGCTCGACTTCGCCGCACTGAATCCGTTCTATGACCAGACGAACCGGATGTTCTCGATGATCTTCGGCTTCGTGTTCGTGCTGATCGGCGCGATCGTGCTGTTCGTCGTCAGCAACACGATGAGTACCGCGATCCTCGAGCGGACCGTCGAGATCGGCACGCTGCGCTCGATGGGCGTTCGCCGCGGCGGCATCCAGGCGCTGTTCGTCTGCGAAGGCGCGCTGCTTGGCCTTGTCGGCGCGTCGATCGGCGTGCTCGTCGCGCTCGGGCTCGCGTTCGCGGTCAATCACAGCGGGCTCGCGTGGACGCCGCCCGCGCGGATCGACTCGGTCGCGCTGACGGTGCGCGTGTGGGGCGAATGGCGGCTGATCGCGCTGACGTTCGTCGGGCTCGCGTTCGTCGCCGGGCTGTCCGCGTGGCTGCCTGCGCGCCACGCGGCGCGGCTGTCGATCGTCGACGCGTTGCGCTACGCATGAGCCGCGGCAATTTTTAGTTTGAACAACGAAAGATCGAATCGATCGGGAGGTGGAGCGTGCGTCGCTTGTTTCGTACATGGTGGGTCGGCTTGAGTCTCGGCGCGGCTGTGCTCGCGCACGCGCAGACGCCGCCCGATCCGCAGAAGCTGCTTGCGCAGAGCGACGCGATCCGGACGCCGGCGAAGTCATTCGTGCTGACCGCGACGCTGACCGAATACCGGTCCGGCAAGCAGGTCGACGGCAACACGCTGTCGATCTATTCGAAGCCCGACGCGCCGGGCGGCGCGTTCCGCACGCTGGTGCGCTTCGTCGCGCCCGCGCGCGACACGGGCAAGCTGATGCTGAAGAACGGCAACGACCTGTGGTTTTACGATCCGGCGAACCAGGCGAGCATCCGCATTTCGCCGGACCAGCGTCTGCTCGGGCAGGCGGCGAACGGCGACGTCGTCACCGTCAATCTCGCGCACGACTATCAGGCGGAGCTGAAAGGCGCCGAGGACGTGATGGACGGCGATCGGCAGACGCGGCATTGCTACAAGCTGTCGCTGACGGGCAAGGCTCAGGGCCTCACGTACCACCGGATCGAGATGTGGCTCGACGCGTCGAACAGCCGGCCGGTCAAGGCGAAGTTCTATTCGGAAAGCGATCGGCTGCTGAAGAGCGCGTTCTATCGGCGCTATACGACGGAGCTCGGCGTCGAGCGTCCGACCGAGACCGTGATCATCGACGGCCTCGATTCGAACTGGGTGACGGTGATGCGTTTTTCCGGATACGCGTGGCGCGATATTCCGGACGCATGGCTGCAACGCGACTATCTGGCCCGCTTTCAGGCGCAATGACGCGCAGATCGTTGGCGGTCCTGATTTGCGCGGTCGCGGCGGCGGCATCGGCGGCGATGCCGTCGCACGCCGCAACCGCCGGCGACGCGGACGCGGCGAACGAAGCGACGAACGCGGCGCTCGATCTCGCGGACGCGACGCCTGTCGCCGCGACGGAAACGGCGCGGTCGTGGAAGTTCAGCGTGCAGGATGCCGTGCGTTGGAGCGACGAACGCGATGCGGCTTCATCGTGGCGTAATCAGTTATCGCTCGAATTCCAGTTCGAGCATGCATTGACGCCGACGCTGAACGTGAACTTCGCGATGCGGTTCGACCGCTTCGATCCGCTGTCGTCCGGTGCGGCGTCGCATCGCGACGTAATGCTCGTGAAGGAGGCGTATGCAAGCTGGAAGCCGTCGCCGTTGCTGGCGATCGATGCGGGCCGGATCAACGAGCGCATCGGCGCGGCGATCGGCTACAACCCGACCGATTTCTTCAAGGCGGGCGCGGTGAGCCTCGACGTGCCGCCCGATCCGGACAGCCGGCACACGAACCGGCTCGGCAGCGTCGGCGTGCGCGCGCAGCGCGTGTGGGACTCGGGCTCGATCGCGCTGATGCTGTCGCCGCGGCTCGCGAGCCGCAGCGTGCCGGGCGATCCGTCCGCGTCGTCGGACCTGCGGCGCACGAACGGCGTCGATCGCTGGATGCTTGTCGGCAGCCAGCGGATCACGCCGGCGATCCAGCCGCAGTGGGTGCTGTACGGCGAGAGCGGACAGTCGCCGCAGTTCGGGCAGAATCTGAGCGTGCTGCTCGGCAATGCGATCGTCGCGTACGCGGAATGGACGGGCGGCTGGCGGCCGTCGCTGCTCGGCGCGGCGACGGGGGGCGGCAACCGGGATCGCGCGTTCCGCTCGCGCTCGGCGGTCGGCTTCACGTGGACGCTGCCGGTCGACCTGTCGTTGACGGCGGAACTGCAGAGCAACAGCGGCGGCGCGTCCGCATCGCAGTGGCGCGCGCTGCAAGCGAGCGATCCGTATGCGTGGGGCCGCGCGGTGCGCACGTCGATCGCCGCGCAGGAACTGCCGTCGCGGCATGGGCTGTTCCTGATGGCCGCGTGGCGCAACGTGTTCGTGCGCCGCCTCGATCTGACGGGCTTCGCGCAGCTCGATCTCGGCGCGGGGCAGCAGTACTGGGTGGAACTGCGGCGCCGCTTCGACAAGTTCGATGTCGCCGTGCAGTTCCTGCGGCAGACGGGACCGTCGTGGAGCCGCTTCGGCGCGATGCCGGAAGCGAGCAGCGTTCAGGTGCTGGGCATTTTTTATCAATAAGACGTTGTCAATCGTCCAATAACACGGGCCACCATACGATGAGCAAACGCATTCTGCAAATCGCCACCGCGATTCTCGCGGCCGTGCCGGTCGTCACCGGCGCGCTCGGCATGATGGGCATCCACGATCCGCTGTACGCGTCGCTCGGCGTCGCGCTGCCCGCCGACGCGACGCTCGACAGCAATCTGCGTTTCTACGCGGGCGTCTGGTTCGGGCTTGGACTCGGCGCGTTCTACACGATCCCGAACATCGAGCGCAACGGCGTGCTGTTCCGCGCGCTGTGGACGATGATCTTCGTCGGCGGAATCGGCCGGCTGATCTCGCTCGTGTCGCTCGGCGCACCGTTGCCGCCGTTCATCGGCTTTACCGTACTCGAGATCGCCGGTGCGCCGCTGTTCGTCTGGTGGCAGAGCCGCGTCGCGGCGACGGCGGGCTGACGGACGAGGCGGGGCGGGAGGCGCGGCCGGTCCAGCCGGCGCGCGTTTGAAACACTTAGGTTGACTGACGAATGATGGTGGAAGAATTGGCGCACGCGACGTTGCACGACGACATGTCGGCGCTGCGGTTCAGCGTCGCGAGGCCGTCGGCTGCGCTGACGGAGCGGTTGATGCGAGGCGAGGTGCACGTGTGGCGCGCACGCGCCGACGAGGCGGGGTCGTACCTGAAGCGCGATTGCCTGTCGCTCAGCGAGCACGAGCGCGCCGCGCGGCTCAAATACGGCGCGCATCGCGAGCTGTTCGTGTTTGCGCGCGCGATGTTGCGGGTCGTGCTCGGCGAGTACCTGAGCGTCGATCCGGCGCGGCTCGTGTTCGACGTCGAGCCGGGCGGCAAGCCAGTGCTGTTCGGCCGCGATGTCGAATTCAGCGTGAGCCACGGGAGCGGCGCGGTGCTGGTGGCGATCGCGAAGAAGCGGGTCGGTTGCGATCTCGAATCGCTCGATCGAAAGATCGACGTCGATGCGCTCGCGGCCGCCAGCCTCGGCGAACGCGAGCGTGACCTGTTCGCGCAAACGCCGGCCTGCGCGCGCCACCGGCTGCTGCTGCAGCTTTGGACGCGCAAGGAGGCGCTGCTGAAGGCGCACGGCACGGGCCTGCGGCGCGATCCGCGCGAGCTGGAGATGCCGTGGCCCGCGCTGCCCGCCGCGCGAGACGAATGCGCGAGCGACGGTGTGCGCTGGGCAGTCGCCGACGTCGCGCTCGGCACGGCATGGCGCGCCGCGGTCGCGATGGAGGATCGCGGCGCCGACATGCACGGATTCTGTTTGGGGTGGTGAGCTGCCGCCCGGCGCCGCGACTGCGGCGAACGGGCGTGCGGCATCGTTCAGGTGTGGCTTGAAATAGGGGATTTCAACAATGAATTCGATGTTCGAATGCGTCGCCGCGGCGGCGCGCGTCGCGAGGAAAAAACTGGGGAGAGCGTGGGCGGCCGGGATCGTCGCCGTGTTTTGCGCGCTCGCCGCGCCGCCGGCCGTGCATGCGGATACCGCAGCGGGCGCGGTCGACGACTACGCGGCGACGCGCTATCCGATCATCCTCGTCCATGGCCTCACGGGCACCGACGACTACTTCGGAATCCTGCCGTACTGGTATGGCATGCAGTCCGATCTGCAGCAGCACGGCGCGACCGTGTTCATCGCCGATCTATCGGGATTCCAGAGCGACATCGGCCCGAACGGGCGCGGCGAGCAGCTGCTCGCGTACGTGAAGCAAGTGCTCGCCGTCACCGGCGCGCAGAAGGTCAACCTGATCGGCCACAGCCAGGGCGGACTGTCGTCGCGCTACGTCGCGGCGGTCGCGCCGGATCTCGTCGCATCGGTGACGACGATCGCGACGCCGCATCGCGGCTCGCAGTTCGCCGACTTCGTGCTCGGCGCGCTGAAGCTCGATCCGACCGGCCTTGCGACGCCGATCTTCGGCAAGCTGCTGAATATTTTCGGGATCCTGACGAGCCACACGCACAACACGAATCAGGACGCGATCGCCGCGCTGAACGCGCTCAGCACGCCGTACGCGACGCAGTTCGACGACCAGTTCCCGAGCGCGGGCCTGGGCGCGCCGGGCGCGTGCGCGCCGGGTGCGCCGAGCGAGACGGTCGCCGGCAACGTGCACTTGCTGTATTCGTGGAGCGGCAGCGCGTACCAGCCGATCACGGTGTTCGGCCTCACGACGGGCGCCGTCGACAAGAGCACGATCCCGGTCGTCGATCCGGCGAACGTGCTCGATCCGTCGACGCTCGTGTTCCTGACGGCCGGCAACATCATGGCGCTCAAGCAGGCGGGGCCGAACGACGGCTTCACGTCGACCTGCAGTTCGCTGTACGGAACAGTGATTTCGACCGACTACAAGTGGAACCACTTCGACGAGATCAACCAGCTGCTCGGCATTCGCGGCGCGTACGCGGCCGATCCGGTCGCGGTGCTGCGCACGCATGCGAACCGCTTGAAAATGCAGGGTGTGTGAAAGAAGGTTAAGCGGCGGCGCGCCGCGCATCGTATGATTATCCGGCGATTGCGCGGCCGCTTGCGCGGGCGGCGGCGCACGTGCATTCGTGCAAACGCTTCATATGTAACGGGACGAGCAGACGAATGCGCGCAAGACGGCTAGTTTACGCAAGGCGTCCGCAAGGAACAGCGGGACAGGCCACGTTTCGAGCATCTGGCGGCGGACCGGCAACGGGTCGCCGCCGGTTTGTTTCCGGCGTTTGCGCGCGCCGGGGGAATACGAGACCGTCGCGACGAGGCGGCGCGGCGGCGGGGCTGAGGCAAGGTGGATGATGAACGGGACTTCCAGCATGCGCGAACAGGCGCTCGGCTTGAATGACGGGAGTGGCCAGACGGCCGAACTGAGGCCGGCGCTCGACGTATGGCCGATCCTGCTGATGGTGTCGGTGCTCGTGTGCGTCGTGATCGTGAGTCTTACGGTGGTGTCCTTCCTGCGGGTCTACATCGGCGGCGAGAGCACGTGGTCGAAGTCGCAGAAGGACGCGGTCATCTATCTGATCCGCTACGCGGAGACGGGCGACGAGCATGCGTACCAGCTCTACGAGGCCGCGATCGACAAGCCGTATCGCCTGAGCCTCGCACGCACCGCGCTGCAGCGCAAGCCGCCCGATCGCGCGACCGCGCGCGAGGCGATCATCGCGAGCGGCATCGATCCGACCGACGCGACGGCGGCCGCGTGGCTGCTGCCCGCGCTCAGCTGGGTCGCGAAGATCAACTATGCGCTGCAGTGCTGGATGCAGGCGGACGTCGAGCTGGCGGAATTCCGCAACGTCGCGAGCCAGCTGCACGCGCTCGTCAGCAGCGGCCATCGCGACGATCCGCGCGTGAAAGCGCTCGAGCATCGCGCGTGGGACATCAACGAGCGCGTGTCCGGGCTGCCCGACCGCTTCTCGAAGGCGTTCAGCGACGAATTCCGCTCGAGCGTCGCGCTGCTGCTCGTCTGCTATTTCGCCGCATCGATGTTCCTGATGTATCTCGCGCTCGTCTGGGCGCGCAAGGCCGCGCTGCAACGGCTGTCGATCCAGTACGCGCTCGACCGCAGCGAGGCGTTCGCCGAGGCCGCGCTGAGTTCGGTCGCGGAGGCGGTGATCACCGTCGGGCTCGCGAAAAACGTCGACTTCATCAACAACGCGGCCGAGCAACTGCTCGGCTATTCGGCGGCCGCGTGCGTCGGCGCGCCCGTGTCGAGCGTGCTGATGCTGCTCGACAAGGAGACGGGGCTCGCGGTCGACATCGTCGACGAATTCTGGGCGCGCGACGTGCGCACGCCGATCAAGCGCGAGGTGCATCTGCTGCGCCGCGATCATTCGAAGATCGTTGTGCAGACAACTATTTCCGAGATGGGCGACCGCGTGCACGGCCACATCGGCTACGTGCTGATCCTGCGCAACATGACGCGCGAGCAGCAGTTCCTCGAAAGCCTCGCCTGGCAGGCCACGCACGACGTGCTGACGGGTCTCGTGAACCGCGTCGAGTTCGAGCGCCGTCTCGAACTCGCGCTCGCCGATGCGGCATCCGGCAAGGATCGCGCGGACTCGATGCTGCTGATGCTCGATCTCGATCGCTTCAAGGAGATCAACGATACGTGCGGCCACGCGGCGGGCGACGCGATGCTGCGCGAAGTCACGCAGCGCTTCCAGAGCTGTCTCGACGACGAAGACGTGCTCGCGCGGCTCGGCGGCGACGAGTTCGGCGTGCTGCTGCCGCACGGCGCGGGCTCGTGGCCGTCGAAGAACAAGGCCGAGCGGCTGCGCCGCAGCCTCGAGGATTTCGTGTTCCTGTGGGAAGGCGAGCGCTTCACGGTCAGTGTCAGCATCGGCGTGCTCGAGCTCTGCAAGGCGCCGCACAATCTCGAGATGGCCGTCAAGCTCGCCGACATCGCGTGCTACATCGCGAAGGAGCGCGGCCGCAACCGCATTCAGCTCGCAGATCCGAGCGACCTGCAGCAGGCGCGCCACGTCGGCGACGTGCAGTGGAGCCGGCGAATCAAGACCGCGCTCGAAACCGACGGCTTCCGCCTGTTCGTGCAGCCGATCGTCCACACGCGCCCCGACTCGCAGACCCCCGAGCGCGCGGAAGTGCTGCTGCGGATGATGGACGGCGCGGGCCGCGACATCTCGCCCGCCGCGTTCCTGCCGGCCGCCGAGCGCTACGGGCTGATGGGGCTCATCGACCGCTGGGTGATCCGCACGGTGTTCCACAAGCTGAGCGCGCTGCGGACGCGCGAGTACCACGAGTACAACGTGAACCTGTCGGGGGCGTCGATCTCCGACGAGCGCTTTCTCGAATTCGTGATCGCCGAGCTGCTGAGCTCCGGTCTCGAGCCTTCGGTGATCTGCTTCGAGATCACCGAAACGATCGCCGTGAAGAATCTTGAGCTCGCATCGCGCTTCATGAGCGAGCTGCGCGCGATCGGTTGTCGCTTCGCGCTGGACGATTTCGGCGCGGGCATGTCGTCGTTCCGCTATCTGCGCAACTTGCCGATCGATTACCTGAAGATCGACGGCGAGTTCGTGTCGAACATGATGTCGGACCGGGTGAGCTACGGCGTCGTCAGCGCGATCAACGAAGTCGCGCACTCGATGTGTTGCAGCACCGTCGCCGAGCATGTCGAATCCGACGTCGAACTCGGCATGCTGCGCGAGCTCGGCATCGACTTCTGCCAGGGATATTTCTTTGCCAAGCCTTCGCCTTGGCGCGAAGGCGGCTATTGATGTGGTTCGATGACTTTATCTAAGGAGAGGAAATTGCATATCCCTTTTGAACGCGACGGCGATTTGATGGATATCGGGAGCTATCCACACTGGCTACAGGACGTGGTCGGCGCGGTGCGAGAAGCGCGCGATCGGGTGCGCTTCCACGAAGTCTTCTCGTTGATGCGCGACGGCCGCCTCGCGCCGCGGCAACTGGCCGCGTTCTTCGTGAACGGCTGGCCCGTCGTCGAGCAGTTTCCGAAGTACATGTCGATGAACCTGCTGAAGGCGAACGGGCCGAGCTCGTCGGGCGACGAGAAGGCGCGCCGCTACCTGATCCGCAACGTCCGCGTGGAGCTGAATCACGTCGAGCATTGGGTCAACTGGGCGGAAGCGAGCGGCGTGCCGCGCCGGCAGTTGATCGACGGCGACAGTCCGCCCGCCGCGCTCGCGCTCAGCCACTGGTGCTGGAAGAGCAGCAGCGCGGATTCGCTCGCGGCGAGCATCGCGGCGACCAACTATGCGATCGAAGGCGTGACGGGCGAATGGAGCGCGGACCTGTGCCGCTCGGACGTCTACGAGCGTGGCTTCGCCGAGAACGTGCGCGGCCGCGCGATGCGCTGGCTGAAGCTGCATTCGAGCTACGACGACAAGCATCCGTGGGAAGCGCTCGACATCGTCGCGACGATCCTCGGCCAATCGCCGAGCACCGAGCAGGTGCGCGACGTCGCGGCCGGCATCGAGCGCAGCTTCCGATATTTCGAGATGAGCCTGTCTTGCTGCCTCGACGCGTGAGCGCCGCGCGTCGTCGTCTGGCGGCGGGCGCCGGAAAGCTCGGCCGGCGACGGCGAGGCGAGCGCGCGTCGCGAGCGGGTCGCGACGGCATGCGTCGATCGGCCGCGCACGCATGCACGTTCGCGCGCGTCGGCGGTGCCCTCGACGGCGATATGCGCCGCATCGCCAGCCGCATCGTAAATATTTTGCCTATTCGGTAACAGACCGTCACGGCGCCGCGCGAGCGCGCCAAGCTCGGTATACTGTCCCGTCTGCGCCGGCGCCGTGCCGCGTCCGGCTTCTTCCCTTCCAGGTTCGATACACGCATGAAACGTCATCTGTTTGCTTTTGTGGCCGCGGCCGTCGTGTCCGTTTCGGCATTCGCTCAAACCGCGCCTGTCGAGGTGGTCAAGAACGCCGTCGAGGGCACCGTCGGCGCGATGAAGGCGGACCCCGCCGCGCGCGGCGGCGACATGGCGAAGATCACGCAGATCGTCGAAGCGCGCTTCCTGCCCGCGACGAACTTCGAGCGCACGACGCGCATCGCCGTCGGCGACGCGTGGACGCAGGCGACGCCGCAGCAACAGCAAGAGCTGTACAAGCAGTTCCGGATTCTGATGACGCGCACGTATGCGGCATCGCTCGCGCAGCTCGGCAGCCAGGACGCGAAGTTCTCGTTCAAGGCGGCGGGCGCGGGCGGCACCGACGCGCTCGTGCGCTCGACGGTGACGACGCCGGGCGACAGCCAGTCGGTCGGCTACCGGCTCGGCAAAGTCGGCAACGACTGGAAGATCTACGACATCGACATGTCGGGCGCGTGGCTGATTCAGGTCTACCAGGGCCAGTTCAAGGCGCAGCTCACGCAGGGCGGCATCGACGGTCTGATCGCATTCCTGACGAAGCACAACGCGCGCACGAACTGAGTGCGCCGGCCGTTCCGGCATTCGTCACGCAAAAGGGCGCCGCGGCGCCCTTTTTTGCTGCGTTGCTCGCGCTTGCGCGCGGCGCCTGACGCTCAGCGCCTGCGATGCTCGACCGCGAACTTGATCAGCTCGGCCTGGCCCTCGATGTCGAGCTTGCGCTTGAGATTCAGCCGATGCGTCTCGACCGTGCGCACCGACAGACCGTTCCGCTGCGCGATCTGCTTGCTCGACAGCCCTTGTGCGAGCGCATCGAGGATGTCGCGCTCGCGCGGCGTGAGCCGATCGAGCGGCGACGCTTCCGCGCTTGCATGAATCATCCGCGCGGCAAGGCCCTCGCTGAAGAACGTCTGCCCGGCGAGCACCGCGCCGATCGCGCGAACGATCTCGGTCGCGGGCGAATCCTTCAGCAGATAGCCGCTCGCGCCCGCGCGCACGGCCTGCGTCACGTATTCGATGTTGTCGTGCATCGACAGCATCAGCACGCGGATTGCCGGGAAGCGGTCGTGAAAGACGCCCGCGAGCGCGATCCCGTTCATTCCCTGCATGCCGATGTCCATCAGCGCGAGATCGGGTTCGAGCGATTCGGCGAGCGTGAGCGCTTCGTCGGCATTGCCCGCTTCGCCGACCACGGCGAGGCCGGGCGCCGCTTCGAGACGCATCTTGAGGCCGTCGCGCACGAGCGGATGATCGTCGACGAGCAAGAGGCGCGCGGTGCGGAGCGTGGGAGAGACAGTGGTCATCGCGTGGTTCCGGTGGAGGCGGCGCCGGACAACGGCACGCGCGCGGCGACGACCGTGTGTCCGACTTGCGAGCTGATCGCGAGCGTGCCGCCGAGTGCGTCGAGCCGCTCGCGCATGTTGCGCAGGCCGACGCCGCCGCGCGCGTCCGCCTGTGCGCGCACGGCGTCGAAGCCGCGGCCGTTGTCGGCGATCGTCAGCGCGACTTCGCGCGACGACATGTCGAGCGCGACGGCCGCACGCGTCGCGTGCGCATGGCGCAGGATGTTCGTCAGCGCTTCCTGCGCGATGCGGAAGAGCGCGGTCTTCACAGGCGCGGGCAGCGGCGGCGCGCCGCTGTGATCGATCTGCGTGAAGCCGAGCTCGACGCCCGTCTCCGCGCCGAGCTCGCGCACCAGTTGCTCGAGCGCGGCCGCGAGGCCGAGGTCGTCGAGCATCGTCGGGCGCAGCGCGTGCGAGATGCGGCGCACTTCGCGCAGCGTGTCGCCGAGCCGCGCGATGCCTTTCGACAGCGCGGCTTCCGCCGCGTTCTCGCGCGCCGGCAAGCGCGTGAAGCGTTCGAGCGCCGATTCGAACATCAGCTTCGCCGACACCATCATCTGGCTGATGCCGTCGTGCAGCTCGCGCGCGAGACGCGCGCGCTCCTGCTCCTGCGATTCGACGACCTGCTGCGCGAGGCGTTTGAGCTTCGCATCCGCACTGCGCGACTCGCTGACATTCAGCACGAGCGCACACAGTGCGATCACCGCGGCGCCCGCAAGCGCGATCGTGCTGAGCCATGTCATCGTGCGCTCGATGTTGGCCGATGCGCGTTCGTCGATCCGTGCGAGCGCGGTGTCGACGTCGTCGAGATAGATGCCGGTGCCTACCATCCAGCCCCAGCGCGGCAGCGAGACGACGTAGCCGAGCTTCGGCGCGAGCTTGCCCGTCGACGGACGCTGCCACACGTAGCGCACGTAGCCGCCGCCGCGCGACGCGGCCGCAATCAGTTGCTGAATCGTCAGCGAGCCTCGCGGATCGCGCAGCGTCCAATAATTGTGTCCGACCCGTTCGGGCTCGCGCGGATGCATCAGCGAATTGCCGTGCAGGTCATAGACGAAGAAGTAGCCGTCGGGGCCGAACTCCATCTTCTGCAGCATCGCGAGCGCCTGCTGGCGCAGCAGCGCGTCGTCGCGCGCGTTGTCGCGGCCCGCCTCGTACAGCGGCGCGACCGCGCTCGTCGCGAGGTCGACGTAATGCTTGAGCTCGATTTCCTTGCTCGACAGATACGCGGCCTCGATCGTCGCGTGCTGCGTGCGCGCGAGCACGGTCGCCTGCTGGCGCACGCCGAGGCCGATCGCCGCGATCGTCACGAGGAAGGGGACGATCGCGAGCAGGAAGATCTTGAATTTCAGTCTCATCTGGGTTCCATCGCCGGGATTGGCTCATGCCGGCGGGCAGCTTGTGGTTGTCGTTCGATGCTGCGCGTCCCGCCGAGCGCATTCTAGCGGAAGAATCGCCGAGTCGACTTGACGGCACGCGGCTTGCGCGTGACGAATGTTCGGCGGGCATGTCTGAAACGGTGCCGTCGTCCGACGTTCTCCACTCGTGTGGCTGATGCGACGAGATGCGTGTTCGGCGAGCACGCCGGTTCGCGTTTCAAGCGCGAGACGCGGGATACGGATGATGTGAAGCGTGACGTGGCGTGATGCCGCGATGTTCACGCCACGGCGGCGATCGCGAATTCCGCCTGCGACGTGACGAGCGATCCCGCGATCCCGCGATTCAGCAATGCCGCCGAGATTCCGATTTGAACACGCGACATCATGCTCGCGACGACTTCGATCTTCGCGCAGCTAATTAGAGATGCAAGCCAAAGATAGAAGCGAAACAGACCAAGAAGTTGCGAACGCTCCAGGGATTTTGAAAATGTGGAGATGCGCCGGAGACGTAATCTCGAAATTGCAGTGCCCCAAATGCTCGGGATGCTGGGCGTCCAGGCGCACATGCACGAGATCGACAGCGCGCTGTATCAGAAGCGCCTCGAGAACTTCCAGTACGACATGACGACGCTGATCTTTCCGCCCGTCAAGATTCCCGGCGCGGAGCTCGTGCGCCGCTTCGGCAGCGCGGCGGCATCGGAGATCGGTTCGGAGAACGATCCGGGCGTGCGTTCGAAGGCAGTCGACGCGCTGATCCGCGCGGCGCTCGCGGCGGACACGCTCGACGGTCCGCAAACGGCGACGCGCGCGCGTGCTGATCAACCTGTACATCCTCGTGCCGCAGTACTACCTGCCGAACGCGTGGATCGCCTACAAGACGACGTACGGGCATCCGTCCGTCATTCCGGCGTCCTATCAATACGAGGACTGGATCATCGACTACTGGTACCGGAAGAAGCCCGCAGCCGGCCCGGCGCCGGCGTCGAAGCCGGGCCCGGCCGCGTAGCGGGGAGCGACGATGCTTGCATACATTCTCAGACGATTGCTGCTGATGGTGCCGACGCTCGCCGGCGAGCCGACGCGCGCGCTCGACGTATCGATCCAGAAGCAGGTGCTGAATCTGCTGACGAATCTGCAAAAAAAGTACAAACTCAGCTACTTGTTCATCACGCACGACCTGGCGGTGATGCGGGCGATGGCCCATCGGGTGATCGTGATGAAGGAAGGGCGCGTGGTCGAGGCGGGCCACGCTGGACGTGCTGGACGCACCGTCGCACCCGTATACGCAATCGCTGCTGGCGTCGTCGATGCTGACGCCGAGGCGCAGTCCGCGAGAGAGAGCAGATGATTGACGAACGCTGGGCGCAGGCCGCCCGACAGTTGCGCAGCGACGCCGGGTTCTGGTCGCTGCGCGTCGTCGACGAACGGATCGACGAACACGCAGTGCGCAACGACGTCGCGCAGCCGCTCGCGAGCGTGCGCGATCGCGGCGCGATGCTGATCGCGTGGTCCGGCGCGGGCGCCGGCTACGCGGCGACGGCCGATCTGTCGGCCGCCGGCCTGCAGGCGGCGCTCGATGCGGCCACCGCGCGCGCGAAGGCGAGCGCCGCGCTGTCGCTGATCGACCATCGCGCGGTCGCGCGGCCGGACGCGAGCGGCAGCTACGTGTCGCCGCACGCGGACGACGCGCTGCCGGCCCGCGCCGAATGGATCGAGCGCCTCGCGCACGAATGCGCGGCGGCGGCCGTCGATGCGCGGATCGTCGAGCGCACCGCGGGCGTGATGCTCGTGCAGACCGATCAACTCTACGTGACGAGCGACGGCGTGCGGATCGACCAGCGCTTTCGCCACGTGATGCCGCAGTTGAGCGTGGTCGCGCATGCGGACGGCGACACGCAGGTGCGCACGCTCGGCAACGCCGGCACGCTCGCGCAGGGCGGTCTCGACGTGCTCGCGCGCTATGGCTTCGACGGCGCGGGCGTGCGGATCGCGGACGAGGCGCTGCAATTGCTCGCCGCGCCGAACTGCCCGTCCGGCCGCCGCGACCTGCTGCTGATGCCGGACCAGATGATGCTGCAGATCCACGAATCGATCGGCCATCCGCTCGAACTCGACCGGATTCTCGGCGACGAGCGCAACTTCGCCGGCTGGAGCTTCGTGAAGCCGGAGATGTTCGGCTCGTATCGATACGGCTCGCCGCTCTTGAACGTCACGTTCGATCCCGCGCTGCGCGGCGAGGCGGCGTCGTACGCGTTCGACGACGACGGCAGCGCCGCGCGCAAGCAGTACCTGATCCGCGACGGCGTGCTCGAGCGGCCGCTCGGCGGCGCGCTGTCGCAGGCGCGCGCGGGCTTGCCGGGCGTCGCGAACGCGCGCGCGTCGAGCTGGAACCGGCCGCCGATTGACCGGATGGCGAACCTGAACGTCGAGCCCGGCTCGCAGTCGTTCGGCGAACTCGTCGCCGGCATCGAGCACGGCATCCTGATGCGCACGAACACGTCGTGGTCGATCGACGATCATCGCAACAAATTCCAGTTCGGCTGCGAGTTCGGGCAACTGATCGAGAACGGCAAGCTGACGCACGTCGTCAAGCAGCCGAACTATCGCGGCATCTCCGCGAGCTTCTGGCGCAGCCTGCGCGCGGTCGGCGACGCGAGCACGTTCGGCGTGTATGGCACGCCGTACTGCGGCAAGGGCGAGCCCGCGCAGATCATCCGCGTCGGCCACGCGTCTCCCGCGTGCGTGTTCGCCGACGTCGACGTGTTCGGAGGCGCGTGATGACCGACTTCATGAAGCCGGGGCACGCCGCCCCGATCGATTGGCACGCGCATTTCGCGCGGCTCGCGGACGAAGCCGAGCGGCTCAAGCAGCCGGGCGAGGCGGTGCTGCTGTGGTTCGCCGGCGAGACGTCCGATTTCATCCGTTTCAACGCGGGCAAGATCCGCCAGACCGGGCGCGTGCTGCAGGGCAAGCTCGGCGTGCGGCTCGTTGGCGGCGCGCGGCAGGCGTCCGTCACGCAGACCGTGTGCGGCGATCCGGCCACGGATCTGCCCGAGCTCGCGGCTGCGCTCGCGACGCTGCGCGACGGCCTGCGCGACGCGCCGGACGATCCGCATCTGTTGTTCGACACGTCGTCGTGGCAGCAGTCGACCCGCCGCACCGGACGCCTGCCGGACCCGGACGCGCTCGCGCGACTCGTCGCGGACGCCGCGCGCGGGCTCGATTTCGTCGGCTTCTACGCGGGCGGCGCGCTCGTGCGCGGCTTTGCTTCGTCGACGGGCAGCCGCGGCTGGCACGAGGTCGAGAATTTCGACTTCAGCTGGTCGCTGTACGACCCGAGCGGCCGCGCGATCAAGACCGTCTATGCGGGCGACGCCTGGAGCGACGCGGCGCTCGCGCACAAGATCGAAGCGGCCGCCGCGCGGCTGCCGGTGCTCGGCCGCACGCCGAAGGCGCTCGCGCCGGGCCGCTATCGCGCGTATCTCGCGCCCGCCGCGGTGCAGGAGATCGTGAGCCTGCTCGGCTGGGACGGTTTTTCCGCGCGTGCGAACGCGAGCGCGCGCAGCAGCCTGCATCGGCTGCACGCGGGCGAAGCGGCGCTCGATCCGCGCGTGACGATCGCCGAGGACTTCTCGCTCGGCGTCGCTCCGGCGTTCAACGCGGACGGCTATCGGCGCGACAGCGTGCCGCTCGTCGTCGAGGGGCGCAGCGCCGGGCAGCTCGTCAGCGCGCGCACCGCGCGCGAGCACGGCCTGAATCCGAACGGCGCGACCGCATATGAAGTGCCGGAGACGCTGTCGATCGCGGGCGGCGCGCTCGCCGATGCCGACGTGCTCGCGGCGCTCGGCACCGGCCTGTACGTCGGCAATCTCTGGTATCTGAATTTCTCGGACAAGATGAATTGCCGGATGACCGGCATGACGCGCTTCGCGACGTTCTGGGTCGAAGGCGGCAGGATCGTCGCGCCTGTCGACGCGATGCGCTTCGACGACAGCCTGTACCGGCTGTTCGGCGATGAGCTCGAGCAGCTCGGCGCAGAGCCGGAACTGCTGCTGAACGATCAGTCGTGGGGCGAGCGCGCGACGGGCGGCGCGAAGTTGCCGGGGCTGCTCGCGCGGTCGTTCGAGCTGACGCTGTAGCGCGATCCGCGACGGCGAACGGGGCGACATGCTGCACATGGCGCGGCTCGCCGACGCGCCGCCGTTCGCATCGCGCTCACGGCGCGCGCGCATGCCGATGCAGACGATTCGAACGACGATTGCGCCAACCCGGAGACATCGATGAAGCACGCCGACGCAGCGGCGCTGGCCCGCTTGAAGACTTGCTGAGCGCGATCCGCGGTCTGCCGGATCTGAAAGAGTGGACGCGCGCGTGGGTGCTGCGCGCGCCCGCGGCGTGATCAGAGTGCGAACTTCAGGCCGAGACGCTGGTTCACGATGTACGTGCGATGCGCGAGCTCGCGCTGGATCGCCTCGCAGCGCTGCTGCTCGGTCAGACCGTCGTTTTCGGGCAGCTTCGCTTTGCGCTCGACCGCGCCGAGCCATTCGCTGCTGCCCGGATCGGGGCCGTGCCCGCCGCCGTCGGTGATGTTGAATTGCTTGTCGATCGCGTCGAACCAGGCTTCGGTGCCCGGCTGCGCGGTCGGGGCGAGCAGGATGGTCGTCGTCGCGGCGAGCCAGCCGACGACAGCGAGAAAAGCGATGACAGCGAGAATCTTCTTCATGGCGTCCTTCTAAAAACAATGGCTTCGATGGTCGGGCGCGGGCCGCGGGCGGACGCGGCCGGCATCGTCGCCGAAGCCGGCCGGCCGTTCGCGGCCCACGCGCATGCGCCGTCGCGCGGCGACGGCGTGAGATACAGGGATCGCGATTCGTCGCGGAAGTTCACTGCGAGCGGCGCAGCGAGACGAAAAGAGACGAGATGAGACGAGATGAGACGAGATGAGACGAGATGAGACGAGATGAGACGAGATGAGATGAGATGAGACGAGACGGCGGCGTCGCTTCGCTCGTCAGGCAATCGTTGCGTGCGCATCGATCGCCGTTCGCCTACGCTCCACCGGCGCGTGCGCTCGACGGCGTGCGACGATCGTCGCCGCCCGCCCCGCTCGCGCGTCGGCATAACGACAATAGGACGTGCTCGAATGAAACGACGTCAATTCCTTCATACGCTCGGCGCGCTGGGTTCGGCGCAATCCGTTCTCGCCATGCAATCGCCCCGATCGGCCTCGCTGCGATCGTCACGAGGCCGGAGCACGCCGCTTCCGGACACGATGAAAAAGGTTTTCAGCGCCTGCAGGTCCACCTTGCCGGTGCGTCCCGTCGGCAAGCGATCGAGGAAGACGAACGCGGACGGAATCATCACGTCGGGTATCTTGCCGCGCAGCGCGTCGACGAGTGCGTCCCGGTCGCCCGAGCCGACGACGTAGCCGACGAGTTCCAGCTGGCCGCGCGCATCGGCATGAACGAGCGCTTCGGCTGCGCGCACGCCCGGCGCTTCCATCAGCGCGGCGCGGACAGCGTCGAGCTCGATCCGGAAGCCGCGGATCTTCACCTGGCGGTCGGCGCGGCCGATGAACTGGACGCTGCCGTCGTCGAGCCGCCTGACGACGTCGCCGGTGCGATACATCCGCGCTCCCGGATGCGCGGCGAACGGATCGGCGACGAACGCCGATGCCGTGCGGGCCGGCTTGCCGAGATAGCCTTGCGATACGCAGACGCCACCGACGAACAGCTCGCCGGCCGCGCCGTCGCGCGTTGCATCGAGCGAGTCGTCGAGCACGTAAAATCGCGCGCCGCCGAGCGGGCGCAGCACGAGGCGTTCGCGTTCGGCCCAGTATTCGGCCATCGAGACGACGATCGCGCACTCCGTCGGACCATAGCCGTTGAAGAGGCGTCGTCCGGCCGCCCAGCGCTGCGCGACTTCGCGCGGACACGCCTCGCCAGCGACGACGATCGCCTCGAGCGCGGGCAACGGCGCGTGCGGCACGAGCGCGAGCGCGGACGGCACGATCCACAGGTGCGTGATTTGCCGCTGCGCGAGCCAATCGACGAGGTCGTTGCCGGGCAGCAGCCGCCTGCGTTCGCCGAAGACGACCGCCGCACCCGCTGCGAGCGCCGGAAAAATCTCGCCGAGCACGGCGTCGAAGATCGGCGACGAATACTGTGCGATGCGTGAGCGATGCGTGATGCCCAATGCGTCGCGCATCGCGAGCACGTTGTGGCACACGCTTCGATGCGGGACGGCGACGCCCTTTGGCATGCCCGTCGAGCCGGACGTATAGATGACGTAGGCGGCGCCGTCGGACGCGACGGCGGCGTCGAGCGTCGCCGCATCGGCGGGCGGATCGGCGTCGACGATATCGATGTCGACGAGCGGCAGGCTCAGGTGCGTTACTTTGTCGACGAGCTCGTCGCGGCTGACGATCGCGCGTAGCGCGGCGTCGTTCGCGATGTACTGGTTCCACTGGGGCTTGTGTTCCGGATCGAGCGGCACGAACGCGGCGCCGACGCGAGCGATCGCGAGCATCGCGGCGACGGCGTACGGATGGCGGCCCATGCAGATGCCGACGCGGTCGCCGCTGCGCACGCCGACGCGGCGTAGCGAGGCGGCGGTTGCGGCCGACAACGCGTCGAGTTCCCGATACGTCAGGACGAGATCGCCCGATTCGATCGCGATGCGCTCGCTGCTGTCCGCGACGCGCGCGGCGAACAGCGCATGGAGGTCGGCGCGGTCGCCGTTGGCGATCGTAGGCGTTGCACGGCCGTTCGCGACTGTCTCGGCGCGGACGTCGACATCGGCCGACGCGCAGGCCGCGAGCGCGAGAAAGCGCTCGCGCATGCGTTCGAGCGACGAGTCGTCGAACGAGCCCGGCCGCGATATCAGATGGCAGAACACGGCGTCGCCCTGCCGCGCGACTGCGCACTCGAGATCGAGCTTCGCGACATAGGTTTCGAGCGGATGGAGCGTCGCGCGTACGCCTTCGAGATCGAGCGAGGCGACTTCGTCCAGATCGTAGGAGAACAGCACCTGGAAAATCGGATTGCGTTTCGCCGAACGCGGCGGATTGAGCGCCTGAACCAGGCGCTCAAACGGAACCTCGCGGTGTTCGAACACGTCGAGGCAGGTGTGCTTCACGTGGTCGAGCAGTTCACGGAACGTTCCGGCGCCGTCGAAGCGCACGCGCAACGGCAGCGTGTTCGTGAAGAAGCCGATCACCGAGTCGAACGCGTCGGTCGGACGCAGCGAAGTCGGGATGCCGATGGCGAGATCGTCGTCGCCCGTTTCGTCGCGCAGCGCCTGCGCGAACAGGCTCAGGTAGAACATCAGCGGCGTGCAGCTGAGCTGCCGCGACGTCTGCTCGATCCGCGCCGCGAGCGGTGCGGGAATCTCGAAGCTCGACGGGCCTGGCTGCGTTTGCGCCATCGCGCCGGCTGGAATTTGGAGCGCCGGCGGCAGATCGCGCAGGCGCTCGCGCCAGTGCGACAGTTGCCGGTCGAGCGCGGGATGATTCGCCTGCGCGCGCTGCCGCGCGACGAAGTCCGCATACGTCGCGCCGGGCGGCGCCAGTTCGAAGGCTTCGCCGCGTGCACGGGCGTTGTAAGCTGCCTGCAGGTTGCGCCAGAAGATGCTGAGCGACGGTCCGTCGAACACGATGTGATGGACGGTCACGCAAAGCAGGTGGTGACGATCGTCGCGCACGAAGAGGGCGGCGCGCACGAGCGGGCCCGTCGTCAGGTCGAACGGCGCGGTTTCTTCGTCACGCAGCAGGCGGAACAACGTTTCGTCGTCGGCGACGTTCACGATGCGAAGCGCCGCCTGCACGCCATCGGCGACGGTCTGCACCGGCTCGAGCGAGACGTCGCCGGATTCGGCGACCAACGGCAGCAGGTTCGCGGAGAACGTCGTGCGCAGCGCGGGATGGCGGCGCACGACGTCGTCGAGCGCGCACGCGAGCGCGTCGCGATCCGGCGCGCCGTCGAGGCGCCAGACCATCGGTATGTTGTATGTGAAATCCTGCGGCTGCCGCTTCGCTGCGAACCACAGACTGTTCTGAGCGAACGAAAGCCGCCGAGGATCGCTGTCCCGCCCGGAGACCGATTCGCGCGCCGGCGCATCGGCGGCGCCGGGGGACGCGTCCGGCGCGCGGCCCGCCTCGGCCAGTGCGCGCCGCTCGTCGTCGACACGCTCCGCGATTTCCGCGACGGTCGGATGCTTGAACAACGCCGCGACGCCGAGACGCACGCCGAATGCGTCGTTGATGCGCGAAATCAGTCGCGCGGCGATCAGCGAATGCCCGCCGCAGAAGAAGAAATTCTCGTCGACGCCCGTCACGGGCGCGGGCAGTGCGGCTCGCCAAAGCTCGAGCACGCGGCGCTCGGTGTCGGTGCTCGGCTCGGCCTGGCTGCCGCCGAGCGGCGACACTTCCAGTGCCTGCAATCGCTTGCGGTCGATCTTGCCGCTTGCCGTCAGCGGCAATTCCGGCAGCCGCTCGATCGCGGTCGGCAGCATGTGGGCAGGCAGGCGTTCACGGAGAAAGCGATAGAGCGCGGCGGTCGGCGCGTCGGTGACGACGTACGCCACGAGCATGGCGTCGTCGAATTGCTCGTTCTTCGTCGTGAGCGCGCATTGGCGTACGTCCGGATGCGCCGCCAGCGTGCTTTCGATCTCGCCGAGCTCGACGCGGAACCCGCGAATCTTGACTTGATGATCGCGCCGCCCGAGAAATTCGATCGTGCCGTCCGCCAGCATTCGGCACACGTCGCCCGTGCGGTAGAAGCGCGTCTCGCCAGGCGTCTGCACGAGACAGCCGCGTGCGTCAAATACGCCGGATATGAACTTCTCGCGCGTGAGCTCGGTGTTGTTCAGATAGCGTTGCGAGACGGTGGGCCCGGCGATCAGCAATTCGCCCGGCACGCCGATCGGCGTGAGCTGCAGCCGCGAATCGGCGACGTAGAGTTCGCAGCTCGCCAGCGGCCGGCCGATCGGCACGACGCTGCCGGGCGCCAGATCGTGCTCGGCCGGATCGAACACGGAGCTGTCGATCGTCGCTTCGGTCACGCCGTACGAGCCCAGCACGCGCGCATGCGGCGCGCATAGCGCTTGCACCGCCTGCAACTCGTGGCCGAACCACACGTCTGCGCCGCAGACAAGCGCCGCGAAGCCATCGAGACGCACGTCGCGATCGTGACAGTAGCGGATCAGCTCGCGCAGCACGACGGGCGGAAAATCGCCGAACGTGACACGCTCGCGCTCGATCAGCGCATGCACTTTCGTTGCGTCGAGCAGCCAGTCGCGCGGGCACATGATGAGCTTGCCGCCTGAGCCGAGCGTTCGGCTCAGGTCGCCGATGCATAGATCGAACGTCGGGCCCGCGAGCTGCAGCGCCACCGGATGGCCGGGCTGGTCGAAGCGGTAGGCTTGACGCCACGCGTGATACGACAGGTTCAGGTTGCCGTGCGAGACTTCGACGCCCTTCGGTTTTCCGGTGGAGCCCGACGTATAGATCACGTAGGCGGGATCGTCTTCATGCAATGCCGGAATCTCGAACGGCGGCGCGTCCGATGCCTCGTCGGCATCGTCGTCGACGGCGAGCGCGAGCGCGGCGAGGTCGCTGTCGAGCAGCGTGCGGTCGTGCTCCGTGGTGACGATCGCGCGCGGCTGCGCGTCGTCGAACTTGTCGCGAAAGCGCGGATCGTTCGGCCCGACCGGAAGATAGACGCCCCCGGCTTTCAGGACCGCGACGAACGCGACCGGGATATGGTGCGAGTACGAAACGAAGCATGCGACGCGGCTGCCCGGCGTCACGCCGCGCGCGCGCAGCCGCGCCGCGATGCGATCGGATAGCCGGTCGAGCTCGGCATACGTGAGCCGCGCATCGCGATAGACGACGGCCTCGGCGTCCGGCGTGCGCCGCGCGGCCTCGCGAATGCGCCGAGGAATCGGCGAGAAGCCGTCGGACACAAGCGGCTCGCCGGGCTTGGCGAGCCGCAGGATGTCGGCGAGTTCGTCGGCGCTCAGCAGCGAGCCTTTCATCACCGGCTCGTTCGGCGCGTCGAGCACGGAGCGCAGCAATTGGTCGAGGTGGCCGGCGAGTCGCGCGATCGTCGACGCGTCGTACAGGTCCGTGTCGTATTCGAGGAAGCCGATCCACTCATCGTCGATTTCCTCGAGCGAAAGCGTCAGATCGTACTTCGTCGTGCCGTTGTGGATCAGCGCGCCGTCGACCTCGGTCCCCGCAAGCGACAGCGCATGCGACGAGCCCTTCAGATAGTCGAACATGACCTGAAAGACCGGCGCGTGGCTCAGCGAGCGCGGCGGCTGCACGACGTCAACGATCTCGTCGAACGACAAGCCGATGTGCTCGAACGCATCGAGCGTCGTGGTTTGTGTTTGCGCCAGCAGCTCGAGGAAGCTCGGCGCACCGCTGAAGTCGAAGCGCAGCGGCACCAGATTGATGAAGAAGCCGATCTGCCGCTGCTGTTCCTCGGTCGCGCGATTCGCAAACGGACTGCCGATGACGATGTCGGTTTCGTTCGAATATCGGTGGAGCAGCGCGGCGAATGCCGCGATGCCGACCGTGTACGGCGTGACGCTCGCCGTGCGGCAGAGGCGGGCAATGCCTGCCGCGATCGCGGGATCGAACGCATGCCTCGAGACGGCGCCCGCGCCGCGTTGCTGCGGCGGTCGCGGCCGGTCGGTCGGCAGCTTGTGCAGGTTCGGAATGCCTTCCAGCTGACGCTGCCAGTATTCGCGTCCGTCGTCCCTGGATTCGGCGTCGACAGGGGATTCGGCCGCGTCAGCGGCGGTCGAATATCGCACCGCGGCGAGTGCCGGCTCGCGGCCGTCGCGCAATGCGCGATACGCATCGCCGAGTTCACGGTAGAAGAGATCCAGCGACCACGCATCGATCGCCATGTGATGGATGGTGACGATCAGGACGTGGCGATCGTCGCCGGTACGCAGCAGCGTCGCGCGCAGCGGCGCTTCGCGCTCGAGATCGAAGACGTGTGCGGCCAGCTCGCGCTCGTGCCGCCGGACGGCGGCCGATTGCGCATCGGGAGCGAGTTCGCTCAGATCGGCCGATTGAAGCAGGGCGCTCGCGGGACGCGCTTCGATGACGAGTTCGCCGTCCGCCGTGCGGAAACGGGAAGCGAGAATCGGATGCCGGTTTGCGATGAAGACGAACGCGCGGCCGAGCGCGTCTTCGTCCAGAAGGCCTCGGATTCGAAACGATGCCGCGATGTTGTACGTCGCCGAGCGGACGTCGCCGTTCGTCACGAACCACAGACGCCGCTGCGCCGCCGTGGGGGCGAGCGTGAAGGCGCCGTGTTCGGAATCCGCGGCGGCGCGCTCGACGTTTTCGAGGGATTGCAATCGGGTTGAGCGATTAGTCACGAACGGACTCCAGATTGGACATCGGATCGGTCGGAGGGGCGGCGTCCGACGACGCGTGGACGACGGCGCTGAGCGGCGTGAAGTCGATGAGAATGACGGTGCGGATTCCGCATGGCGCGCGGGGTGCGCACGAGATCGATGTCACGTGATGGCTGACGGCTTCGTCGTCGATGATGTAGCTCTCGAGCGGCGCGTAAAGCGAGAACGCATGGAGCCGATCGTCCGGCACGTCGTCCACCTGGCGGCCTGCGTATTGCGGCGGCGCGATGTAGTTCACGCCGCCGATCGCGTCCGTGCGGTCGATCAGATGCACGGCGGTGAACGGCTGGCCGTCCTGATGCAGGCAGTCCGGCGTGATTCTCGACGTGATGCCCGGCAGGGCCCGCATCCGGAGCACGTGCAGGCCGCACAGGAGCGGTTCGTCGATCTCGCTCAACGGCGTGAGCGCGAGGTCGAATCGGATGAGCCGGCGGATCAGCGGCAGCGCGAGAATGCTGTCGCTCGTTCGCAGGAAGCGGCGGTGTACACCGCCGTACTCGGGCTGGAAGCCGGCTTCCTGGTGATATTCGAGCTCGATCGCACCGTCGACTCCGACGAAGCCCGGCTTCCAGTCGATGTGACCGGCGCGCGGCATGAGAATGCCCTCGGCGTAACTGCGGTGCCGTCCCGCTCCGCCGTAGCGATCGACGGGCAGTTGATCGGCGTATCGACGGAGCCGCGCAACGCAGCGTGATTCCGCTTCGACATAGTCGAGATCGGCGGCGTCGAATCTCGCCCAACCCTGCTTTTGCAACTTCCCTCGAATGCTCCCATGTGTAAAATCAGCTGTTTCCGGTAGATTTCGTTCATCGATTAGCATTACTAAGTACCTATCGAAGTCCCAATCAAATGAGCGGACGTTGCAAATCCGCCTGCCGCAGGATGCCTTCCCGCATCACATCTGACACCTTGGAATTTATTGTTGTTTTCGAAGGAATGTTGGAGGCACTTTTGCCAGAATTTATTGTTATATGGGTTATTCGCCTGAATGGCGTGATCCGGATAAATTCAATCGGATAGATCGGCACCAGGCGAGTCGGTTGAATTTAACCATAGGATTCTTGGGGCTGTCTAACGAATTTTTAAGGGGGATGTAATCAAATTGTGATTTTGTTGTGTCAAAAAGAAAAGTGGAGCCAAGATTAATTAGAGAATAAAGTAATTAACGTTCCGCCGTGTTCCTTGAGGCATAAGGCTGAATGGGGTGTGGTGGCGATGGTTTAAGCGGCTTCTTCTAGGATGGCTGAGACAGCCGTCTTTTATGATAATTCGTCATGGAAACGGCTTCGCCGTATGGCTTTCTGATTGATGCGCTATACGGGCATTAATTGGCTTCTCCGGCTGCGCATCAAATCCGGTGCCGATTTCTCCGATCTCCGCATTTCAAGGCCGCGTTGTCGTGGCGCCGATCGGTACGGGTGGCTCGTGTAAAAGCGACTCCGGTGCCGTCATCGGACGATGAGCCGCAAGAACACGATCATCGTGTGAATGACGTTGTCTTGGCTGCCGGTCGATCTTCTCGGGATCCGTCAGGCACGTCGATTGCGTTTCGCATTCGGCTGGTGCGCTGCAGTGCGCATGTCGTCGCAAGGGCTCGCGACGTGCGCGGCGCGACGACGCTCGACGTATCGTATCGGCCGTATTTGCATGCACGCGTTGCGGCCGAGTGTCGAGCCGGTTGGCTCGACCTCGATCGACGACGCTGGCGCGTCCGATCCGGCCGCACGACCGATCGGTCGACGCATTGATCGCGCGGGCCGCGCTTCGTCGAGCGCGCGATCGTTCCGGCACCCGGCGCGTCGCGCGAGGCGAATCGGGCGAGCGCATTGGCAACGGACATTGTCGCGTATGCGTTCGTTCATGCGCGATCCGGCCGCACATCATAAACATCGCAGAATTAATTGGTTTTCGATTCGTCGTCCTGTCCGTATCGTTCAGCGATTCCAACAACAAGTCGACCACGAGGAACACCACCACATGAAGCAAACGAAGCGTCTTGCGGCACTCGCCGTGCCGGCCGGCTTCCTGCTGTCCGCCGGCGCTCATGCGCAAAGCAGCGTCGCGCTGTACGGGATCGTCGATGCGGGCATCGCATACGTGCACAACGTCCAGGGAACCGACGGCCGCAATCAGTCGTCGCTCGTGAAATTCAGCAGCGGCAATCTGTCGGGCAGCCGCTGGGGCCTGAAGGGCACCGAGGACCTGGGCGGCGGCCTCGCCGCGCTGTTCCAGCTCGAAAACGGCTTCAATCTCGGCACCGGCGTGCAGAACGGCAACCGCGAGTTCGGCCGGAAGGCGATCGTCGGCCTGACGAGCAACACGTGGGGCACCGTGACGCTCGGCCGCCAATACGATCCGGTCGTCGATCTCGTGCAGGGGCTCACCGAGGACAACTACTTCGGCGGGGTGTTCGCGACGCCGGGCGATCTCGACAACTACGACAACAGCCTGCGCGTCAGCAACGCGGTGAAGTACACGAGCCCGGTGCTGTCGGGCTTCCAGTTCGCAGCGCTGTACGGCTTCGGCGGCGTCGCGGGCGCGACGGGCAGCGGCCGCACGTACAGCTTCGCGGCCAGCTACGCGAACGGGCCGTTGTCGCTCGGCGCGGGCTATCTGTATGCGGACGGCGGCACGACCGCGGCGAACGGCGTGCGCACGTGGACGGGCAGCTCGGATACGCTGTTCAACACGGTGATCAACCAGGGCTTCGCGAGCGCGAAGTCGATTCAGATCGTGCGCGTCGGCGGTCAATACGTGCTCGGCTCGGCGACGTTCGGCCTCGCGTACTCGAACACGCAATACGGCCGCGATTCGCTGTCGACGTTCAACGAGACCGCGAAGTTCAACAGCGGCTCCGCGTTCTTCAACTACCAATTCTCGCCGGCGCTGCGCGCGGGCCTGGGCTACAACTACACGTCGCTGACGGGGCCGGCTTCCGCGCACTATCACCAGGTGAATCTCGGCGCCGGCTACGCGCTGTCGAAGCGCACCGACCTGTACGCGCTGTTCGGCTACCAGAAGGCGAGCGGCCGCACGCTCGGCGCGAACGGCTCGGTGATCGATGCGCAGGCGTCCGTCGGCTCATATGGCGCGAACTCGGGCACCGATTCGCAGGAGCTCGCGATCGTCGGGATTCGGCACAAGTTCTGATCCGGGTGGGCGATGCGCGACGGACGGCGCGGCGTGTTGAGCGCGGCCGTCGCCGCTTTGTGTCGTCGACGGAACCGAAGGATCGACGGGATCGATGAAGTCGATGAAGTCGATGAAGCCGATGAAGTCGATGAAGTCGATGAAGCCGATGAAGCCGATGAAGCCGATGAAGCCGATGAAGCCGATGAAGCCGATGAAGCCGATGAAGCCGATGAAGCCGATGAAGCCGATGAAGCCGATGAAGCGCCTCGCGCCCGTGAGGCGCGGGAGGCGTCGCGAGCGCGTGTGGCCGAGCGGAGGTCTCGTGCCGATGCGC
>NZ_LOVS01000048.1:0-49122 GCF_001523835.1 Burkholderia sp. ABCPW 14
CCTCTTCGAATCTCATCTTCCGGGTTTCCTGTAACCACCGTGCCCGGCTTACGGGTGGCTTCATGCCGCACCCAAAAACCGGACAGATTACGTGCTACAGACCCGGACAATTCATTTGCTCGCGACACGATGCGCCGCCGATGCTTGACGAATTGCCGCCGAGAAGGTTCCATACGGGCTCGCTTCATACCCGCGCGGCGCACCGCGTACCGATTCGATGAATTACGCAGCGATCCTAGAACGCATCCACACCGAACTCGCGCCCTGGATCGGCGCGGGCCGCGTCGCCGACTACATCCCCGAACTCGCGAAGGTGCCCGCCGAACGGTTCGGCATGGCCGTCGTCACGCTCGACGGCGAAGTCCACACGGTCGGCGATGCGCGCGAGCGCTTCTCGATCCAGAGCATCTCCAAGCTGTTCGCGTGCACGCTCGCGTTCCAACTGCTCGGCGACGAACTGTGGCAGCGCGTCGGGCGCGAGCCGTCCGGCACCGCGTTCAACTCGCTCGTGCAGCTCGAAAGCGAGCGCGGCAAGCCGCGCAATCCGTTCATCAACGCGGGCGCGCTCGTCGTCGCCGACGTGCTGAGCCGCCGCTTCGTGCGCGCGGAGACGGCGCTCGTCGAATTCATCCGGCGCCTGACCGGCATCGCCGACATCGACTACGATTCGCGCGTCGCGCTGTCCGAGTTGCAGCACGCGGAGCGCAACCGCGCGATGGCGCATTTCATGGCGAGCTTCGGCAACATGCAGATGCCGCCGGAGATGGTTGTCGACGCGTATTGCCGCCAATGCGCGATCACGATGAATTGCGTCGAGCTCGCGCAGGCGGCGCTCTTTCTCGCGAACGGCGGCGTCGCGCCGGCGACGGGCGCGCGGATTCTCGATCCGAGCTCGGCGAAGCGACTGTCGGCGCTGATGCTGACCTGCGGCACCTACGACGCCGCCGGCGACTTCGTCTACCGCGTCGGGCTGCCGGCGAAGAGCGGCGTCGGCGGCGGGATCGTCGCGGTGCTGCCGGGCGAGATGGCGGTGTGCGTGTGGTCGCCCGGGCTCGATCCGAACGGCAACTCGCTCGCGGGGACGCTGGCCTTGGAATGGTTGACGACCTATTCAGGGCGATCGATTTTTTGAAGCGCCGAGGTCAAGCGCGACTCATCCGGCGCAACGGCGGCAGGTTTATGTCGGCGCTCGCCGGCACGCTCGCGCTCGAGTGGCTGACGACGTATTCGGGGCGTTCGATTTTCTGACGACTTCAGCGGCGCGACGCAGGATCTGACGGCGCGCGAGCGCCTTGATGTCGCCGGTCACCGATGACCCACGCGACCGCTCCTCCGCAAGCCGCGCCGCCAGTTGCCAATCGGCGACCTGCGCGCCGGCAAGCGATCTCGCTGCTTGACCGGCGGAAAACCGGGCAACGGCCGAGCGGCAACCGGGCGACGTCACGTCGCCGACGCCGGCGACGTTCGCCGCCTACCCGGCAGCCCACCCGGCAGCACTCGGGCTGCCGGTCCGACAACCGCGATCGCTTCGCTTGCGCTCCGCGCCGCTTGCCCGAGCCGCGTACCGCCCGAACTGCGCCAACCAGGCCGCGCTTACTTCGCGATGTAGATCCCGGACGTCGGGCACGTGCCCTGCGTGCTCCCGTCCGTCACGAGCGACGCTGCGCTCGGGAACTGCGAAGTCGCATCCGTCTTCACCGCAATCCACGCCTCGGTGAAATAGCTGACGTAGTTGACCTTCACGCACTTGAGCGATACCGCGCCGCGCGTATTGCTGCCGAACGCGCCTTCGAACGCGCTCAGGAGTTGCGTCCGCGTCACCGTGTTGCCCGCGTTCGATTGCAGGAACGTGTTGAACGACGTCGTCGACAGGCGGCTGACCATCCCGGTCGCGTTGTTCCAGTACGCGTCGGCCGACGGCGCCTGCGCGCAGGTGCCGTGCTTGTACCACTCGTGCTTGTCGAGGCACGACGCGACGCCCGGCATGTACGTCGACAGCGCGCTCAACGTCGACGAGCCGACCGGGTACGAGTCCATGCTGCACCACTGATGGTTGTTGTCGAGGTCGATCTCGTTCTGCGGCACGCCGCAATAGAACGGCTGATTGCCGTCGTAGTTGTTCGGCCACAAACCGTGCAGCGACAAGTTCGTCGACGCGTACGAACCCGACAGCGTGCTGCACTCGGTGGCGCTGTGCGTCGCGCAGAAGCCCGGCTCCCAGGACGTCGCGAGCAACAGATAGTCGTAGGCGTTGGCGGTGTTGCAAGCCGACGCGACCGCAAGCGCGCACACGGCGCGCGCGAAGGTATGAAGCATACCGGCCCCTTCAGTATGGACGCGGCGACCGCGCGAGAGGCGCCGCGATGTTGGTGAACTGTCGGGTGCCTATTGTGCTTTCGTCAATATTGCAGCGGTGTGACCGCGCGAAGGCGCGACGACGCGGGTCGTGCGATGAAGGCGATGCTCGGCGCAGTTGGACGAGATACGGTGAATGCGCATGCGATCGCACGCACGGCGTGGATGTTCGGCGTGGATGTTTCAAACGAGAAATTCAAACGCGGAGTCCGATGAAGCGCCGCGTGCGCTCGCGAACAGCGCCATTCCCTCGCCAGTCCATCGCGCACCCGACAGCGCACGACCCGTCGCTCGTCGCTCGTCGCTCGTCGCTCGTCGCTCGTCGCTCGTCGCGAGACGCGAGACGCTCGACGGGCCGCCGCGTCGCATCGCATCAAGCCGGCTGTGCGTCGCGCTGCCGCTCCAGCTCGCGCACGAGCGGCAGCACGCGCCTGCCGAAATATTCGACATCCTCGAGATAATGGAGGAACCCGCCGAGCACGAGATCGACGCCGATCTCCTTCAGCGCGACGATCCGCTCGGCGATCTGCTCGGGCGTGCCGATCAGGTTGGTCCTGAAACCGTCGTTGTACTGAACGAGATCGGCGAACTTCGAATCGGCCCACATTCCCTGCCCTTCGGGCGCCGCCTTGCCCGCCTGCTTGACCGCGTGGCCGAACGCGTTGACGGCGTCGACGTCCGCGTGACGGACGATCTCGTCGAGCACGTCGCGCGCCTCGCGCTCGGTGTCGCGCGCGATGATGAACGCGTTGACGCCGAATTTCACTTGCCGTCCCTGAGCGGCCGCCGCCGCGCGGATCTCGTCGATCTGCGCGCGATGGCCGTCGAGCGTGTTGCCGTTCATGAAGTACCAGTCGGACACGGCGGCCGCCATCCGGCGCGCGGCCGCCGAGTTGCCGCCCTGGAAGATCTCCGGATGCGGCTGCTGCAACGGCTTCGGCTTCAGCGTGTAGTCATTGAAGCGATAGAAGTCGCCCTTGAACGTGAAATTGTCCTGCGTCCAGACGCCCTTCACCGCTCGGATGAATTCCTCCGAGCGGCGATAGCGCTCGTCGTGCTCGAGCCACGGCTCGCCGATCGCGGTGAATTCGCCCTTGAACCAGCCGCTCACGACGTTGATCGCGACGCGTCCCTGGTTCAACTGATCGATCGTCGCGAGCTGCTTCGCGACGACGGCCGGATGCCACGGCCCCGGCAGGATCGCGGCAATCACCTTAAGCCGCTCGGTCGCGGCGAGGAGCGCATGGCTGAACGCGACGGATTCGTGCTGAAACTCGGCGCCGTAGCCCGCCGTGAAGCGGATCTGGGACAACGCGTAATCGAAGCCGTTCTTCTCGGCGAGCTGCGCGAGACGTCGGTTGTAGTCGATATCCCAGCTCGTGCGCTGCTCGATCTTGCTGACGACCAGGCCGCCGCTGACGTTGGGCACCCAGTAGGCGAACTTGAGGTGGTCCGGCTCGTGACTCATCGGATCGTTCCTTGAAGCATGAAGGGGACGGTAAGGATTCGGCGGCGTGCGGCCGGCCGGTCGGCAATGGCCCTCGGACGCGCCGCTTCGCGCGGCGTCTGTCTCGGCGCATCGTAGGGCGGGCCGGCATGTCAGCCAACCAATGAATTCAGCTATCGATGCCCGCCGCGGCGAGATATGCAAATGACGCACGGCGGCGGCCGAGATCGCGCTTTCACGCCGCGCGTGTAACGAACTGTCGAAATATTGAAGAAATTTGTCGCTGCATTGAACCCGGCGCGCCTTTCCGTATTCCAATGGACGGTTTGCATTTTCATTACAATTGCCCGCCTGCCACGCCTTACCGCTCTGCCTCCCATGAAAAAATCCCAACGCCGCTGGATCGCCGCGGCGGCCGGCGTCGTCGTGCTCGTCTCGCTCGTCGTGCTGGTCCAACGCTTTTTCGCGAAAGACAAGGCGCCGCATTACCTGACCGCGAAAGTCGCCCGCGCCGACCTCGAAAACGCCGTGCTGGCCACGGGCACGCTCCACGCGTTCAAGCAGGTCGACGTCGGCGCACAGGTGTCCGGCCAGTTGAAGTCGCTGAAGGTGAAGCTCGGCGACAAGGTGAAGAAAGATCAATGGCTCGCCGAGATCGATCCGGTGATCTCGCAGAACGAGCTGCGTCAGGCCGAAGCGAACGTCGACAACCTGATCGCGCAGAAGCGCTCGACCGCCGCGCAGCTCAAGCAGGCCGAGCTTGCGTTCAAGCGGCAGCAGCAGATGCTGCCCGACGACGCGACATCGCGCCAGGACTACGAGACCGCGGCCGCGACGCTCGACGTGCAGCGCGCGAGCCTCGCCGCGCTCGACGCACAGATCCGCGAGGCGCGGATCAAGATCGAGATCGCGCGCGCGAACCTCGGCTACACGCGAATCGCCGCGCCGATCGACGGCGAAGTGGTCGCAATCGTCACGCAGGAAGGCCAGACCGTGATCGCGCAACAGCAGGCGCCCGTGATCCTGAAGCTCGCCGAGCTCGACACGATGACGGTCAAAGCCCAGGTGTCCGAAGCGGACGTGATCCGCATCCACCCCGATCAGGCCGCGTACTTCACGATCCTCGGCGAGCCCGACAAGCGCTACTACGGCAAGCTGCGCGCGATCGAGCCCGCGCCGCAGAACTTCCTCGACACGCAAGGCGGACTCGGCGGCATGGGCGGCGGCGGCTCGTCGAAATCGAACACTGCGGTGTTCTACAACGCGCTCTTCGAAGTGCCGAATTCCGGCCATCGGCTGCGCATCTCGATGACCGCGCAAGTGAGCATCCTGCTCGGCACCGCGCGCAACGCGCTCAACATTCCCGTCACCGCGCTCGGCGCGAAGGACAAGGACGGCACGTACCCGGTGCGCGTGGTCGGCGTCGACGACAAAGTCGCGACCCGCAAGGTTCGCACCGGCATCAACAACAACGTGAAGGTCGAAGTGCTCGCGGGCCTGAAGGAAGGCGAGCGCGTGATCATCGGCGACGCGAACGAACCCGCGGCCGCCGGCGCCGCCGCGTCCGGCGCGGGGAGCTGACGATGGCCGAACCATTGCTGCAACTGATGCACGTCACGCGGCGTTTTCCCGCGGGCGACAAGGACGTCGTCGTGCTCGACGACGTGAGCCTCTCGATCGGCGCGGGCGAGATCGTCGCGATCGTCGGCGCGTCCGGCTCGGGCAAGTCGACGCTGATGAACATCCTCGGCTGCCTCGATCATCCGAGCGCGGGCAGCTACAAGGTGAGCGGACGCGAGACGAGCGAGCTCGAAAGCGACGAGCTCGCGCGCCTGCGCCGCGAGCATTTCGGCTTCATCTTCCAGCGCTATCACCTGCTGCCGCATCTCTGCGCGGCCGCGAACGTCGAGATGCCGGCCGTCTACGCGGGGAGCGCGCACGCCGAGCGGCGCGAGCGCGCGCTGAAGCTGCTCGCGCGGCTCGGCCTGTCGGATCGCGCCGACCATCGGCCGAGCCAGTTGTCGGGCGGACAGCAGCAGCGCGTCAGCATCGCGCGCGCGCTGATGAACGGCGGCGAAGTGATTCTCGCCGACGAGCCGACGGGCGCGCTCGATTCGAAGAGCGGCCAGGACGTGATCCGGGTCCTGCGCGAGCTGAACGCGCTCGGCCACACGGTCATCATCGTCACGCACGACGAGCACGTCGCCGCGCATGCGCGGCGCATCATCGAGATCAGCGACGGCCGGATCGTCGGCGACCGGCTCAATCCGCGCGCGGACGACGCCGACGGCGAGCACGACGCGAACGGCGGCCCGGCGCCCCACCGCACGCGCCGTCTGTCGGCGGGCGTCGGCCGCTTCGCGGAAGCGTTCCGGATGGCATGGATCGCGCTCGTGTCGCATCGGCTGCGCACGCTGCTGACGATGCTCGGCATCATCATCGGGATCACGTCGGTCGTGTCGATCGTCGCGATCGGCGAAGGCGCGAAGCGCTACATGCTCGACGAGATCGGCAGCATCGGCACGAACACGATCAACGTCTACCCCGGCCGCGACTGGGGCGACAGCCGCGCGGACACGATCCAGACGCTCGTGCCCGCCGACGCCGCAGCGCTCGCCGAGCAGATCTACGTCGACAGCGCGACGCCCGAGACGTCGCGCAGCCTGCTGCTGCGCTATCGGAACGTCGACGTCAACGCGCTCGTGAGCGGCGTCGGCGAGCGCTTCTTCCAGGTGCGCGGGATGAAGATGGCGCAAGGCATCGCGTTCGGGCCCGACGAGGTGCGCCGCCAGGCGCAGGTTGCGGTGATCGACGAGAACACGCGCCGCAAGCTGTTCGGCGCGAAGCCGAACCCGCTCGGCGAAGTGATCCTGATCGACAACCTGCCGTGCGTCGTGATCGGCGTGACCGCGGAAAAGAAGAGCGCGTTCGGCGACATGAAGAACCTCAACGTCTGGGTGCCGTACACGACCGCATCGGGGCGTCTGTTCGGCCAGCGCCATCTCGACAGCATCACGGTGCGCGTGCGCGACGGCCAGCCGAGCGACGCGGCCGAGAAGAGCCTGACGAAGCTGATGCTGCAACGGCACGGCCGCAAGGATTTCTTCACGTACAACATGGACAGCGTCGTCAAGACCGTCGAGAAAACCGGACAATCGCTGACGCTGCTGCTGTCGCTGATCGCGGTGATCTCGCTCGTCGTCGGCGGAATCGGCGTGATGAACATCATGCTCGTGTCCGTGACCGAGCGCACGCGCGAGATCGGCATCCGGATGGCGGTCGGCGCGCGGCAGGCCGACATCATGCAGCAGTTCCTCGTCGAAGCCGTGACCGTGTGCCTGATGGGCGGCGCGATCGGCATCGTGCTGTCGTTCGGGATGAGTTTCCTGTTCTCGCTGTTCGTCGATCAATGGAAGATGGTGTTCTCGGCCGGCTCGATCGTGTCGGCGTTCCTGTGCTCGACGCTGATCGGCGTCGTGTTCGGCTTCATGCCCGCGCGCAACGCGTCGCGGCTCGATCCGATCGATGCGCTCGCGCGCGATTGAGGTGAAGCGATGACGCACTTCCCGACCCGTCGTTTCGCCCGACGCGCCGCCGCGTTTGCATGTGCGTCTGCATTGCTGACCGGCTGCGCGACGCAGTCGCGCGACACGCCGCCGCACGCGGTCCGCTTGCCCGAGCAATGGGCGTCGCCCGTCGCCGCGCAGGCGAGCGCCGCGCCCGACGACTGGTGGCGCCGCTTCGGCGACCCGACGCTCGATCGCCTGATCGACGAAGCGCTGCGCACGAACAACGATCTCGCGGCCGCCGCGATCCGTGTCTATCGCGCGCAACTGCAGGCAGGGCTCGCCGATACGAACCTGACGCCGAACGTGACGCTCGGCGCGACCGGCAACGTATCGCGCACGCTCGACACGCACCGGATGGGCCGCACGAGCGGCATCACGGCGACGCTCGGCTACGAGCTCGACTTGTGGGGCAAGCTCGCCGCGCAGCGCGACGCCGCGCGCTGGGAGCTCGAAGCGACGCAGGCCGACCGCGATGCGGCGCGGCTGTCGCTGATCGGCACGACGGCGGCGCTGTACTGGCAGGTCGCATACCTGAACCAGCAGATCGCGCTCGGCAACGCGAACATCGCGTATGCGGAGCGGACGCTGAAGCTCGTGCGCTCGCGCCATGCGGCGGGAGCGACGTCCGGTCTCGACGTCGCGCAAGCCGAGCGCAACCTGTCCGCGCTGCGTGCCGACCAGACGCAACTGATCCAGCAGCGCGCCGAGAACCGCAACGCGCTCGCGATCCTGTTCGACCGGCCGCCGCAGCGGCAAGCAGCCGAGCGCGGCGCGCTGCCCGATGCGCCGCTGCCGGAAGTCGCCGCGGGCCTGCCCGCCGAGCTGCTCGGCCGCCGCCCCGATCTGCGCGCGGCCGAGTTCCGGCTGCGCGAATCGCTCGCGAACGTCGACGTGACGCGCACGAGCTTCTACCCGACCTTCACGCTGACGGGCAACATCGGCACGGCGAGCACGAGCCTCGAGCGCGTGCTGCAAAACCCGGTCGCGACGCTCGGCCTCGGGCTCGCGCTGCCGTTCATCCAGTGGAACACGATGCAGTTGCAGATCAAGGTGTCGAAAACGCAGTACGAGGAAGCGGTCGTCAATTTCCGCCAGAACCTGTATCGCGCGCTCGGCGAGGTCGAGAACGCGCTGTCCGCGCGCGTGCAGCTCGACGCCGAGGCCGACGAACGCACGCTCGCGCTCGCACAGGCGCGGCGTGCGGAATCGCTTGCGAGGGCGCGCTTCGTCGCCGGCGCGACAGGCGTGCAGCCGTGGCTCGACGAACAGCAACGGCTGCGCGATGCGCAAAGCGCGCTGGCGCGCGCCCAATTGGGCCGCCTCAACAATCGGATGAGCATCTACAAGGCGCTGGGCGGCGCGGACCGGTCGTCCTGAGCGCAGCCCCAATCCGCGCGCGCCTCGCCGTTTCGAGTCCGCGCTCGAACGAATTCGCTTGCCGAAATCCTACGCCGCTGCATATATTTCCTACGCATGTGAAGGAACAGCGATGCAAGAACGTACTCGTGCCGCCCATTTGGGCCCCGAGCGCAGACGGCCGCAGGTGCTGGACGCCGCGCTGCGCATTGCCGTCACGCGCGGATTGGCGGGCGTGTCGATGGAAGCGATCGCGCAGGCGCTCGGCGTCACGCGGCCGGTCGTCTACGCGTGCTTCGCATCGCGCGAAGAATTGATCGACGCGCTGCTCGAACGCGAAGAGCGCCGCCTGTTCGACGGCGTGATTTCCGCGTTACCGCACGAGCCGCCGTTCGGCGATCCGAAGCAATGGATGACGGCCGGATTCCAGGCGCTGCTGAAGGTCGTCGCGGAGCACGCCGATTCGTGGCGGCTCGTGCTCGCCGCGGATCACGATCGCGACGCGGTCGAACGCTACGGCAATGCGCGACGCCGCGTCGCGCAGCAGGTCGGCGCGCTGATGGGGCCCATGATGAAGAAGGCGGGCGTCAAGCAGATCGACAAGAAGCTGCCCGTGCTCGTCGAAATCTTCATGTCGCTCGGCGACGGCGCGGTGCGCGCGATGCTCGACGACGAACAGCAGTGGACGCCGGACGAACTCGGCGCATACGTGGGCCGGATCGTGCTCGGCGGATTCATGAAAGCCTGACGGCCGGATTCTTCCAGTGGCGGCGCATACAGGAGACATTGCGATGGATTTAGTCAGGAATATTGATCGTCAGGACCGGAAACGACAGGAAGACTACGGTTTCTTCGGCCCCGATTCCCCGACCTGGCGCGTGTGGACCTGCCCCACCGCGCTCACCATCGGCTTTCAGCGCTCCGTCGTCGTCGAGGAGCTCGATCCGTTCCTGCTCGCGGCCGTCAACTCCCGGCGCGGCATCTACACGAACCCGAAGCTGCGCTACGACCGGACGATCCGGTATTTCGCGACGGTGGCGGTCGGCGACGCGCGCAGCGCGCTCGACGCGTCCGAGATACTCGTGAAAGTGCACGCGAAAGCGGTCGGCATCGAGCCCGTCAGCGGCAAGCGCTTCGACGCGAACGATCCGGATTCGCAGCTGTGGATTCTGCTCACCGGCTGGCATTCGGTGCTGATCGCGTACGAGCGCTTCGGCCCCGGCAAGCTGTCCGCGGCCGACGAAGCGCGCTATTGGGAAGAATGCGCGATCGCGGCCGAGCTGCAGACATGCCCGTCGTCCGCCGTGCCGCGCACGCGGCAAGGCATCCGCCAGTATTTCGCCGAGATGCGCCCGCGGCTCGCCGCATCGGAACTCACGCAATCGACGATGCGGTATCTGCTCGACGGCTCGCGGATCACGATCGACGCCAACACGTCGCGCGCCGCGCGCCCGTTCCTGAAGCTCGCGGCATGGGTCATGCGCGCCGCGACGCTGTCGACGATGCCCGCGTACATGCGCGAGCTCGCCGGCATTCGCCAGCCGCATTGGGTCGGCGCCGCCATTGCGCCGCTCGTGCGCGCCGCGATGAAGTTACTCGCGACGCAGCGTGCTTCGCTCGCGCTCGTCGACGCCATCACGCCGTCGACCCGCCCGGTCATCGAGCCCGTGATCCGAGGCGTGCCGCCCGAGCGCGGCGAAACGCTGACGCCCGCCGAGGCGCGCGAACGCTACGGCCGGATCAGCGCGGCGGACATCTATCGGCGAATCCTGCAAGGCGGCGCGGGCGAAGGCGCCGCGGAACCCGCGGCGGTGCGTTGACGCGCCGCGACGCAGGCTCGCGGCACGCATCGCCGATGCAGCCGAGCGATGCCGCGAGCCACTCGCGGCACGCCGAATACACCAACGAGGAGACATGAGAATGAACAGGATCTGGCTTGCGGCCTATCCGCCCGGCGTGCCGGCCGATATCGACACGTCGCGCTATGCGTCGCTCGTCGCGCTGATGGAGGCGAGCTTTCGCGACTATCGCGCGCGCGACGCGTTCGTCTGCATGGGCAAATCGATCACGTACGGCGAGCTCGACGCGCTGTCGCGCAAGCTCGGCGCGTGGCTTCAGTCGCGCGGCCTGTCGCGCGGCGCGCGGGTCGCGATCATGCTGCCGAACGTGCTGCAGTACCCGGTGGCGATCGCCGCGATCCTGCGCGCGGGCTATGTGGTCGTCAACGTGAACCCGCTCTACACGCCGCGCGAACTCGAGCACCAACTGAAGGACAGCGGCGCCGAGGCGATCGTGATCCTCGAGAACTTCGCGACGACGCTGCAGGCGGTGATCGCGAAGACGTCGATCAAGCACGTCGTCGTCGCCGCGATGGGCGATCTGCTCGGCGTGAAGGGCGTCCTCGTTAATTATGTCGTGCGCCGCGTGAAGAAGATGGTGCCGGCATGGAGCCTGCCATCGTACACGCGCTTCAATGCGGCGCTCGCGCAGGGCGCGCAGCATGCGCTGCGGCGCATCCCGATCGAGCCGAACGACATCGCATTCCTGCAATACACGGGCGGCACAACGGGCGTATCGAAGGGCGCGACGCTGCTGCATCGGAACATCGTCGCCAACGTGCTGCAGTCCGAAGCATGGCGCGCGCCGCTCGTCGAAGGCCGGCCGAAGGACGTGCAGTTCGTGACCGCGATCGCGCTGCCGTTCTATCACGTGTTCGCGCTGACGGTGTGCGGCTTCATGACGATCCACGCGGGCGGGCTCGGCGTGCTGATCCCGAATCCGCGCGACATCGGCGGGATGATCGCCGCGCTCGAAGGCTATCCGATCTCCGCGTTCCCGGCCGTCAACACGCTCTACAACGCGGTGCTGCATCATGCCGACTTCCCGAAGCTCGACTTCTCGAAGCTCATTGTCGCGAACGGCGGCGGGATGGCGATCCAGGACAGCGTCGCGAAGCGCTGGCACGAGTGCACGCGCGTGCCGATCGTCGAAGGCTACGGCCTGTCGGAGACGTCGCCGAGCGCGACCTGCAATCCGGTGACGATCGCCGCGCACACCGGCACCGTCGGCGTGCCGCTGCCGTCGACCGAGATCGCGATCCGCGACGATGCCGGCCGCGACGTGCCGCTCGGCCAGGCGGGCGAAATCTGCATTCGCGGTCCGCAGGTGATGGCGGGCTACTGGAATCGGCCGGACGAAACCGCGAAGGTCATGACGCCGGACGGCTTCTTCAAGTCCGGCGACGTCGGCGTGATGGACGAACGCGGCTACGTGAAGATCGTCGACCGCAAGAAGGACATGATTCTCGTGTCGGGCTTCAACGTCTATCCGAACGAGATCGAGGACGTGGTCGCGTCCCATCCGGGCGTGTACGAAGTCGCGGCGATCGGCGTGCCCGACGAGCATTCGGGCGAGGCGGTGAAGCTGTTCGTCGTGAAGAAGGACCCGGCGCTCACCACCCAGGACGTGCTCGCGTACTGCAAGGAACGCCTCACGAACTACAAGCGGCCGAAGCACATCGAGTTCCGCGCCGATCTGCCGAAGAGCAACGTCGGCAAGATCCTGCGACGCGAGCTGCGCGACGCGGCTCGCTGAGCGCCGCATCGCGCGACGGCGCATCGATGCGCCGTCGCGCCCTTGCGACGTCGTGCCGGACCGCGCGGCCCGGCGCACCCGGCGGCGCGCCGGCCGTCACGTCATTTCACGTCATGTCATGTCGCGCCGCGCCGAGATCGGCGAGCGGATGCGTGTCGCGCTTCCACGGCGACGCGAGAAAATGCTGGACACGCTCGCGCTGCACCTCGACGAGCGACGCGGGCGCCCAGCCCGGCCTGCGATCCTTGTCGACGAGATGCGCGCGCACGCCTTCGCAGAAATCGCCCTCCTCGATCGCGTGCGCGACGATCCCGAGCTCCATCCGGAACGATTCGGCGAGCGTCATCTGCCGGCCGCGCAACAGCGCCTCGCGCGTGACTTCGAGCATCGTCGGCGAATGGCTCGTCAATGCGTCGAGCGTCGTCTGCAGCCATTGCCGGTGCTCGCGCGACAGCTCGTCGCGCGTCAGATCCTGCCGCAGCGTCGCTGCGATCCGCTCGACGCCCGAGCGCTTGTCGAAATGCCGGACGATCCATGGCATCTGGCTGTCGAGCGCCGCGTGCGGCACGACGTTGCACGGCGGCGCGAACACCGCGCGCAGTGCGCGCAGCGCGTCGCCCGACCAGTCCGTGCGTTCGAGCCGCGTCTCGAACGTGTCGAGCCACGACGACGGCACCGACAGATCGGCCAGCTTCGCGACGAGCGCATCCGCGCCCGACAGCGTCGCGCCCGTCAGGCCGACGTACAGCGACAGCTCGACCGGCAGCTTCGCGAGAAAATGCGTCGCGCCGACGTCGGGCACGAAGCCGATCCGCGTCTCCGGCATCGCGATCTTGCTGCGCTCGGTCGACACGCGCAGCGCGGCGCCCTGCGCAAGCCCCATCCCGCCGCCCATCGTGATGCCGTCCATCAGCGCGACGACGGGCTTCGGGAACGTGTGGATCGCGTAATCGAGCCGGTATTCGTCGACGAAGAACGTCAGCCAGCCGCGGCCGCCCGCCTTCGCCATCCGGTAGAGCGCGCGCACGTCGCCGCCCGCGCAAAAGCCCTTGTCGCCCGCGCCGCGCAGCACGACGGCGACGATCGAGCGATCGTCGCGGCAGCGTTCGAGCAACGCGGCGAGCTCGCGCACCATGTCGTGCGACAGCGCGTTGAGCGCGGCCGGCCGGTTCAGCGTGATCAGCGCGACGCGGTTCACGACGCGCATCTGCACGTCGCGCGCCGCCGTGTCGTGGCGAGCGTCGTGCATCATCGGCGTGCTCATTGCGGGTGCCCTCCGTCGTCGATTCGCCATTGCGGCTCGCGCTTGCCGAGGAATGCGGCGACGCCTTCGCGCGGCTCGCCGCCGTCGAACAGGTCGACGAAGCGCTCGCGCTCGATTGCGAGCGCCGCGCCGCGCGGCACGCCCTGCCGCGCGAGGCCGATCAGTTCCTTCGCAACGCCAACCGCGCGCGGGCCGAGCGCGACCGCGCCGCGCGCGAGCTCGAGCGCGGCGTCGCGCGCACGGCCCGTGTCGACGACTTCCTCGACGAGGCCGATGCGCAGCGCGGTTTGCGCATCGACGCGCACGCCCGCGAGAATCATCCGCTTCGCCCAGCCTTCGCCGACGAGCCAGGGCAGCGTCTGCGTGCCGAGCCCGCACGGCGTGAGGCCCACTGATGGCTCGGGCAGCGCCATCTGCGCGTGCCGCTCGGCGATGCGCATGTCGCACGCGAGCGCGCATTCGAGGCCGCCGCCCATCGCATAGCCGTTGATCGCGGCGATCGTCGGAAAGCGCGCGTCGTGCAACGCCTCGAACGCCGCGCCGAAGCGCGCGGCCATCGTGCGCGCCATCGCGTGATCGCCTTGCGCGAACGCGTTCAGATCCGCGCCCGCGCTGAAGAACTTCGGGCCGTCGCCCGTGACGACGAGCGCGCGCACGCGGGAATCGGCCTCGAGCCGCTCGATCGTGCGCTGCAGTTGAAGGAGCCCGTCCGCGCTGAACGTATTCGCGGACGGGCGCTTGAGCGTGACGAGCGCGATCGCGCCGTCGTCGGCGTAGTCGAGCTCGATCATCAGGCGTCCTTCTTGACCGGTTGATACAGGCGGATCACCGCGGAGAAATCGAGCTTGCCGTCGCCGCGGCTGCTCATCGTCTGATACAGTTGCTGCGCGAGCGCGCCGAGATACACCGGCTGCCGGACCTGCTTGGCCGCGTCGTTCGCGAGGCCGAGATCCTTCAGCATCAGATCGGCGCCGAAGCCGCCCGTGTAGCCGCGCGACGACGGCGCGGTCTCGATCACGCCCGGATACGGGTTGTACGTGTCCGAGCTCCAGCAGCGGCCCGTCGACGTGTTGATGATGCCGGCGAGCACCTTCGGATCGATGCCGAGCGACGCGCCGAGCGCCATCGCCTCGGAAACGCCCGCCATCGTGATCCCGAGCACGAGGTTGTTGCAGACCTTCGCGACCTGCCCCATCCCGGTCGCGCCGCAGTGGGCGATGTTCTTGCCCATCGCCGAGAGCACGGGCTTCACGCGCTCGAAGTCGGCGTCGCTGCCGCCGACCATGAACGTCAGCGTGCCCGCCGCCGCGCCGCCCGTGCCGCCCGACACCGGCGCGTCGACGAATGCGCCGCCCTTGCCGCGCACGAGCTCGCCGAACGCCTGCGCGCTCGCCGGATCGATGGTGCTCGAATCGATCAGCATCGCGCCCGCGCCAAGGCCGGCCAACACGCCGTCGTCCTGCGTGAGCACGGCGCGCACGTGTGCGGCCGCGGGCAGCATCGTGACGACGAACTCGGCGCCCATCGCCGCGTCGCGCGGCGACATCACGACGTGCGCGCCGCCGTCCTTCACGAGGCGCAGCGCGTCCTCGCTGAGGTCGAACGCGTGCACTTCATGGCCTGCTTTCAGCAGGTTGAGCGCCATCGGCGCGCCCATGTGGCCCAAACCGATAAAACCGATCTTCATCGCGCCTCCCGATCAATGCAGCCGAATCGTCGTGTTGACGGCGCCCGCCGTCGCGTCGTCGTCGAACCAGCGCGCGGTGACGGTCTTCGTCTGCGTGTAGAACTGCACGACCTGCTTGCCATAAGGGCCGAGATCGCCGAGCTTCGAGCCGCGCGAGCCCGTGAAGCTGAAAAACGGCACCGGCACCGGAATCGGAATGTTGATGCCGACCTGGCCGATGTCGATCTCGCTCTGGAACTTGCGCGCGGCCGCGCCGCTCTGCGTGAAGAGGCCGACGCCGTTGCCGAACGGATTCGCGTTGACGAGCGCGATCGCTTCGTCGAGCGTCTCGACCGACATCACGCACAGCACCGGCCCGAAGATCTCGTGCGTGTAGATCGTCATCTCCGGCTTCACGTCCGCGAAGACCGTCGGGCCGATGAAGTTGCCGTGCGGATAGCCGTCGACGTTCGTGTCGCGGCCGTCGAGCGCGAGCATCGCGCCCTCCTTCTCGCCCGTCTCGATGAGACCGAGGATCCGCTGCTTCGCCGCGCGCGACACGACCGGGCCGACGTCGGTGCCCGCCTCCGCGCCCGCGCTGACCTTCAGCGTCTTCGCCTTCGCGACGATGTCGGGCAGCCAGTCGCGCGCCGCGCCGACAAGCACCGCGACCGACGTCGCCATGCAGCGCTGGCCCGCCGCGCCGAACGCCGCGCCGACGAGCGCGTTGATCGTCTGCTCGCGGTTCGCGTCGGGCAGGATCACCGCGTGGTTCTTCGCGCCCATCATCGCCTGCACGCGCTTGCCGTGCTCGCTGCCGAGCCGGTACACGTGCGTGCCGACGGCCGTCGAGCCGACGAACGAGATCGCCTTCACGAGCGGATGCGAACACAGCACGTCGACGGCTTCCTTGCCGCCGTGCACGACGTTCAACACGCCCTTCGGCACGCCCGCCTCGATCGCGAGCTCGACGAGCTGCATCGTCGACAGCGGGTCCTGCTCGGACGGCTTCAGCACGAACGTGTTGCCGCAGACGATCGCCATCGGGAACATCCACAGCGGGATCATCGCCGGGAAGTTGAACGGCGTGATGCCGACGCACACGCCGAGCGGCTGGCGCAGCGTGTAGGTATCGACGCCGCCCGCGACGTTCTCCGCGAATTCGCCCAATTGCAGCGAGCCGACCGAGCACGCGTGCTCGACGACTTCGAGGCCGCGGAAGATGTCGCCTTCGGCGTCGGGCAGCGTCTTGCCCTGCTCGGCCGTCAGCGTCTTCGCGATCTGCGGCAGGTTCGCGCGCACGAGCTCCTGGAACTTCAGCATGATCCGCATCCGCGCGGACAGCGGCGTGCTCTTCCATTTCGCGAACGCGGCCTGCGCGGATTCGACCGCCGCGTCGACCTCGGCCGGCGTCGCGAACGGCACGCGCGCGAGCAGTTCCTGCGTCGCCGGATTGACGATGTCGCGCCACTCGGTCGCGTGGGACTCGACAAATTCGCCGCCGATCAATAGCTTCACGGTCGGCACGTGATGTCCCTTCTGGGACGACGGGGTTGCGTTCATCGTGCGATTCTCCAGGCTATGGCCGGCGACGCGCCGCGCGCGTCACCGGCCGGTTTATACGGCGGCGCGGCCGGGCGTCACTTGCCGTCGGCCGCGAAATCCTCTTCCCAATACTCGCCGGGCATCCGGCTCGACGTGTCGTCGCCGCGCGCCAGTTCGCGTCGGCGCAATTCGACGCGGCGGATCTTTCCTGAGATCGTCTTCGGCAGCTCGGCGAACTGCAACCTCCGAATCCGCTTGTACGGCGCGAGCTTTTCGCGCGAGAAGCGGAAGATCTCGCGCGCGAGCGCCTCGCTCGGCTCGTAGCCCGCGCGCAGCGTGACGAACGTCTTCGGCACCGACAGCCGCACCGGGTCCGGGCTCGGCACGATGGCCGCCTCGGCGATCGCCTCGTGCTCGATCAGCACGCTTTCGAGCTCGAACGGGCTCAGCCGGTAGTCGGACGACTTGAACACGTCGTCCGCGCGGCCGACGTAGACGAAATAGCCGTCGTCGCGACGCAGCGCGATGTCGGACGTCCGGTAATGGCCGTCGCGCATCGCGTGCGCGGTCGCCTCCGGATTGTTCGCGTAGCCCTTCATCAGGCCGACCGGGCGCTCGACGCTTGCGTCCACCGGCAGCGCGACCTCGCCTTCGCTCGCGCGCGCGCCGTCCGGGTCGAGCAGGTCGATCGCGTAGCCCGGCATCGGCCGGCCCATCGAGCCCGGCACGACCGGCTGGCCCGGCGAGTTGCCGATCAGGCACGTGGTTTCGGTCTGTCCGTAGCCGTCGCGGATCGTCACGCCCCACGCCTTCTTCACGCGCTCGATGATCTCGGGATTGAGCGGCTCGCCCGCGCCGACGATCTCGCGCAGCTTCACCGCGAACGTCGCGAGCGGCTGCTGGACGAGCATCCGCCAGACGGTCGGCGGCGCGCACATCGTCGTGACCTGGTATTCGACGAGCGCATCGAGCACGACCTTCGGCTCGAAGCGCGCGTAGTTGAACGCGAACACGCACGCCTGCGCGTTCCACGGCGCGTAGAAGCAGCTCCACGCGTGCTTCGCCCAGCCGGGCGAGCTGATGTTCCAGTGGATATCGCCCGGCTGCAGGCCGACCCAGTACATCGTCGACAGGCTGCCGACCGGATAGGTGCGGTGCGTGTGCTCGACGAGCTTCGGCTTCGATGTCGTGCCGGACGTGAAATACAGCAGCATCGGATCGCTCGCGTGCGTGACGCCGTCCGGCGCGAAGTCCGCGCTCGCCGCGTAGCCGTCTGCGAGCGCGAGCCAGCCCGCGCGCGGCGCGCCCGCGACGATCTTCGTCACGTCGAGCCCCGGCTGCTCGAACTTCTCGGCCTCGTTCTCGTCGACGATCGCATAGCGCGCGCCGCCGATCCGCACGCGCTCGCGCACGTCGTCGGCGGACAGCTGCGTCGTCGCGGGCAGCACGACCGCGCCCAGTTTCATCGCGGCGAGCATCGTGTCCCACAGCTCGACGCGGTTCGGCAGCATCAGCAGAATCCGCTCGCCGCGCGCGACACCGAGGCCGCGCAGCCAGTTCGCGATCCGCGAGGAGCGCGCCGACATCTGCGCGAACGTGTACTGCGCGCCGTCGCCCGTCGCGGCGTCGACGATCCACAGCGCCGGCTTGTCGTTGCCGCGCGCGATTGCGTCGAAGTAGTCGAGCGCCCAGTTGAAATCGTCGAGCGCCGGCCATCTGAAATTGCGATATGCGGTGTCGTAGTCGGTGCGGTGGCGCAGCAGGAAATCGCGTGCGTCGAGGAACGCCTGTGCCGTCATCGTGTCGTCTCCTGTCGATCAGAGTTAGCGCTTTAGCGCTTACTCCGATCCCATGCAAAGCTATCCATGTTGCACGAGTGCATCTTCGCTGTGATTCGCGCGGCGATTCGCGCGGCAGCATTCACAGCTGCCGCGCGATCACCATTCTTTGCACTTCGCTGGTCCCCTCGTAGATCTGCGTGATCCGCGCATCGCGGTAATGGCGCTCGACCTCGTAGTCGACGAGGAAACCGTAGCCGCCGTGGATCTGGATCGCGTCCGAGCACACCGCCTCGGCCATTTCGGATGCGAACAGCTTCGCCTGCGACGCCTCCGACAGACACGGCAGGCCCGCCGTGCGCAGCCGCGCCGCGTGATGCGTGAGGAGGCGCGCGGCGTTGATCCGCGTCGCCATGTCCGCGAGCTTCTCGGCGATCGCCTGATGCTCGGCGATCGGCTTGCCGAACTGGACGCGCTCGCGCGCATAGCGGCGCGCGCGGTCGAACGCGGCGCGCGCGATGCCGATCGCCTGCGCGGCGATGCCGATGCGCCCGCCTTCGAGATTCGACAGCGCGATCTTCAGCCCTTCGCCGCGCTTGCCGAGCAGATTCTCCTGCGGAATCGCGCAGTTCTCGAGCGTGATCGCGCACGTGTCCGACGCGCGGATGCCCATCTTCTTCTCGGGCTTGCCGACGATGAAGCCCGGCGTGTCGGCCGGCACGAGGAACGCGGACAGCCCGCGCTTGCCCTCGTCCGGATCGGTCATGGCAAAAACGATCGTGAGGCCGGCGCGCGCGCCGTTCGTGACGAACTGCTTGCTGCCGTTCAGAATCCAGCGGCCGTCGCGCAACTCCGCGCGGGTGCGCAGGTTGTGCGCCTCGGAGCCCGCCTGCGGCTCGGTAAGGCTGAACGCGCCGATCGTCTTGCCGGTCGCGAGATCGCGCAGCCACCGCTCCTTCTGCTCGGGCGTGCCGTAGTTCAGCACCGGCCCGCAGCCGACCGAGTTGTGCACGCTCATGAGCGTCGCGCACGACGCGCAGCCCGCCGCGATCTCCTCGAGCGCGAGCGCGTACGCGACGTAATCGGTGTACGATCCGCCCCAGTCGGGCGGCACGATCATGCCGAGGAAGCCCAGTTCGCCCATCTGCGCGACGACCTCGTCGGGAAGATGCGATTCGCGGTCCCACTGCGCGGCGTTCGGCGCGAGCGCTTCGGCGGAGAAGGCACGCGCGGCGTCGAGGATCATTCGTTGATCTTCGGTGTAGAGATCGTCCATTGCTGCGTGTCTCCTGGGCGGCCGCCGCGTCATGGCGCGGCGCGCCTCGTTCGTTCTGTCTCGATGAATCAAGTGTAGGCAACGCGCGGGTTCTGTTCGATGCTCGCTCCGCTCAATTACACTGATCGTTTTTGCCACACCGCGCCGCGGCATGCTCCTGCGATGAAGTACGACGAGAAGAAAGGCACCGTTTCGATCGAGCTCGTGGAGTCGAGCCTCGCGCTGTCGCGGCGGCGCGGCGTCGACGACGCGCCGCTCCTCGCGCAGGCGGGCATTCCCGCCGCGCTCCTCGCGTCGCCGAGCGCGCGCGTGTCCGCGCGGCAGTACGGCGCGCTGTGGAACGCGATCGCGCGCGCGCTCGACGACGAGTTCTTCGGCCAGGACGCGCACCCGATGCGCTGCGGCAGCTTCATCGCGATGAGCCAGGCGGCGCTCACCGCGCGCAACGGGCTGCGCGCGCTCGCGCGCGCGGTCAACTTCATGCACTGCGTGCTCGACGATCTGCACGGCGAGATCGACGCGAACGCCGAGCGCGTGCGGCTGCGCTTCGTGCACCGCGACGGCGCGAGCGCGCCGGAGATATTCGCTTACGCGACTTATTTCGTCATCGTCTACGGTCTCACCTGCTGGCTGATCGGGCGGCGCATTCCGCTGTTGCACGCGAGCTTTCGCTGCGGCGAGCCGCGCGCGGTCCACGAATATCAGCTGATGTTCTGCGATGACATGCGCTTCGATCAGCCCGAGTCGTATGTCGATTTCGATCCGGAGTTCGCCGCGCTGCCCGTCGTGCAGACGGCGAAGACGCTCAAGCCGTTCCTGCGCGACGCGCCCGCGAGCTTCATCGTCAAGTACCGCAACCCGCACGCGCTCGCGCAGCGCGTGCGCGCGGCGCTGCGCGGGCTGCCGCCCGCCGCGTGGCCGACCGCGCAGGCGCTCGCCGCGCGGCTGCACGTCGCCGAAGCGACGCTGCGGCGCAAGCTCAGGCAGGAAGGCCATTCCTATCAGTCGATCAAGGACGCGCTGCGCCGCGATCTCGCATGCCAAGCGCTCGCCGATCCGGCCCGCACCGTCGCCGACGTCGCCACGGCGATCGGCTTCGCCGAGCCGAGCGCGTTCTACCGCGCGTTTCGCAAGTGGCGCGGGATGAGCCCCGCCGACTACCGCGGCGAAGCGCTCGCCGCGCGCGCCGCCGCTTCGCGCTTTCGCCGGAAACCGCCTACTCTTTAAGCACCGGGCGCACGCCCTTTTCACGGCCCGGCTGCGGCGCCGCACCATGCGGCCGCGCGCCGCCGGCCGACACCGCGATGCACACGCCCCGTCCCTCGCCGCGGCCGCCGCCGCGGCACGGCAAGCTTCCCGCGCGGCTTGCGCGCGCGGCCGTGCTGGTCGGCCTGTTGCTGGCCTGCGCGGCAGTCGCCGCCGCCGCGCGCGCGCCCGTCGTCGTGATTCCAGTCACGGGCGCGATCGGCCCCGCAAGCGCCGATTTCGTCGTGCGCGGCCTCGACCGCGCCGCGCGCGAGCACGCGCAGCTCGCGATCCTCCAGCTCGACACGCCGGGCGGCCTCGACACATCGATGCGGCAGATCATCAAGGCGATCGTCGGCTCGGGCGTGCCCGTCGCCGCGTTCGTCGCGCCGGGCGGCGCGCGGGCGGCGAGCGCCGGCACCTACATCGTCTACGCGAGCCACATCGCGGCGATGGCGCCCGGCACGAACCTCGGCGCGGCGTCGCCCGTGCAGTTCGGCGTCGGCGGCCCGGCGCCGCCCGCCGCGCGGCGCGAGCCCGGCGCCGCATCCGGCGCGACGGCGACCGATACCGAATCGACCGAAACCCGCAAGGCGCTGCACGACGCGGCCGCGTACATCCGCAGCCTCGCGCAGTTGCGCGGCCGCAACGTCGAATGGGCGGAGCGCGCGGTGCGCGAAGCAGTGAGCCTGCCCGCGAACGACGCGCTCGCGCAGCACGTCGTCGACCTGATCGCGAACGACCCGGCCGATCTCGCCGCGCGGCTCGACGGCCGCAAGATCGCCACCGCGACAGGCACGCACCGGCTCGACACCGCGCAGGCGCCGATCGAGACGATCGAGCCCGACTGGCGCAGCCGGCTGCTCGCGACGATCGCCGATCCGAGCGTCGCGCTCGTGCTCGTCACGCTCGGCATGTACGGGCTCTTCTTCGAATTCGCGAATCCCGGCTTCGTGCTGCCGGGCGTCGCGGGCGCGATCAGCCTGCTCGTCGGCCTGTTCGCGCTGCAACTGCTGCCGATCAACTACGCGGGCCTCGCGCTCGTGATGCTCGGCATCGCGTTCCTGGTCGCCGAGGCGTTCCTGCCGACTTTCGGCGCGCTCGGCGTCGGCGGCATCGTCGCGTTCGCGATCGGCGCGCTGATGCTGATCGACACCGACGTGCCCGGCTACGGCGTGCCGTGGCCGGTGATCATTTCGCTGGCGGCGTCGGGCGCGATCCTCGTGTTCGGCGTGTCGGGCTTCGCGCTGCGCGCGCGTCGACGGCCCGTCGTCACCGGCGCGGAAGCGATCGTCGGCGCCATCGGCGAAGTGCTCGACGACGGCCTCGTGCCCGATCAACCGCCCGAAATCGGCCCGAGCGCGAATCCGGCCGCGCCGCTCGCGCCGTCGGCGGCCGGCTGGGCGCGCGTGCACGGCGAGCGCTGGCGCGTCGCGAGCGCGACGCCGATCGCGGCCGGCCGCCGCGTGCGCGTGACGGGCCGAAGCGGCCTCACGCTGACCGTGGCCCCGCTGTACGACAACACCGCCCCACCACAAGGAGAACAATCATGATGGGCTTCACGTTCGGCTTCGGCAGTCTGTTGTTCGTGCTCGCGCTGTTCGTGATCGCGTCGGCGATCCGCATCTTCCGGGAATACGAGCGCGGCGTCGTGTTCCTGCTCGGGCGCTTCTGGAAAGTCAAGGGGCCGGGCCTCGTGCTGATCATCCCGGTCGTTCAGCAGGTCGTGCGGATCGATCTGCGCACCATCGTGTTCGACGTGCCCGCGCAGGACGTGATCACGCGCGACAACGTGTCGGTGAAGGTCAGCGCGGTCGTGTATTTCCGCGTCGTCGATCCGGAAAAGGCGGTGATCCAGGTCCAGCGCTACTTCGACGCGACGAGCCAGCTCGCGCAGACGACACTGCGCTCGGTGCTCGGCAAGCACGAGCTCGACGCGCTCCTCGCCGAGCGCGAGCAATTGAATGCCGATATCCAGAAGACGCTCGACGCGCAGACCGACGCGTGGGGGATCAAGGTGTCGGTGGTCGAGATCAAGCACGTCGACCTGAACGAGACGATGATCCGCGCGATCGCGCGCCAGGCGGAAGCCGAGCGCGAGCGGCGCGCGAAGGTGATCCACGCGGAAGGCGAGCTGCAGGCGTCCGAGCAGCTTCTGAAGGCCGCGCAGCGGCTCGCGCTACAGCCGCAGGCGATGCAGCTTCGCTATTTGCAGACGCTGACGACGATCGCCGCCGACAAGAATTCGACGATCGTTTTCCCGCTGCCGATCGACCTCGTGAGCGCGGTGCTCGAGCGCTTCGGCCGTGCCCAGCAGTGATCGAACCCCGATTGCCCGCACGCGCGGCCCGTCTCGCCCCACCCGGTCTCGCCCCATTTCCGCCCGCGCCGGCCCGCGCGGGCCACGCCGTTTCCCACCGACGAATTAGGAAAAGTACTCATCACAAACACGCGCGCGTGCGAGGCCCGTTGATATAAGATGCTTACATTGATCAATGTCACATTCACTGACGAAGCGCATTGACGGCTGACGCATCCGCGGCCGGCATCGCCGCTCAGAACGACGAAGAAAGGGAGACGACGCCATGGCCGAGCATCCGCTGCCGGAAATCCACATCGAGGAGCTGGACCAGTTCCGCTCCGTCCAGCAGCTCGCGTACCGCTGCGTCGAGACGGTCGGCGACATGCTGTACCCGGGCATCACCGAGAAACAGGCTGCGCGGCTGATGATCGAATGGGCGCAGGACCACGGCGTGCACGACTGGCTGCACAAGCCGTTCGCGTGGTTCGGCGACCGCACCGCGTTCGAAGGCTTCTCGGGCCTCAAGCATCTGGGCGGCTTCAATCTCGCGTTCTTCCCGAGCAACCGCGTGCTCGAGCCCGACATGCCGGTGATCCTCGACGTCGCGCCCGTCGTCGACGGGATCGTCGCCGACGTCGGCTACGCGAGCTGCCTCGGCCACAACCCGATCCTCGAGCAGTTGCAGGACGACCTGATCGCGCACCGCGAGATGATCGTGGCGCTCGTGAAGGCGCGCCGCACGCTCGCCGAAGTCGCGCAGGAAGTCGACGCGCTGTGCCGCCGCCAGGGCGTCGAGCCGCGCCACAAGGCGTATCCGTTCAAGGTGCTCGCGCATCGCGTCGCGAAGCTGCACAAGCTGTCGAAGCCGCGCTTCGTCGCGCGCTTCGGCCTCAACTCGACGCGCAACCTGCTGCTCGAGCAGACGCGCGCGGGCAAGGAGCAGGGCTGGTCGCCGCTGTGGTCGATCGACGCGCGCTCTAATCACGCGCCGACGCCCGGCCTCTGGGCGGTCGAGCCGCATCTCGGCTTCGCCGGCGTCGGCGCGAAGTTCGAGGAACTGCTCGTCATCACCGACGACGACGCGTACTGGCTCGACGACGACCTGCCGCACGTGCGCCGCTGGCACGCGCGCCAGGCAAGCAAGCCGCTCGCGCACGAGCAGGCCGCGTGACGGCTCTCGCCGCGCGTATTCCCTCTCCGCCAACACAACAAGACACCACGATGCAGCCCCTCTCCGACGAAGCGCCGCTCGCGCTGTTCGAATCGGTCCACACCGAAACCGCCGTCCCGGCCGGCGACGTCACGCTCGCCGCGAAGACCTGGGGCGACGCGTCGCGCCCCGCTGTCGTGCTCGTGCACGGCTATCCGGACAACAGCAGCGTCTGGCACCGCGTCGCGCCGCTGCTCGCGAAGTCGTACTACGTGATCGCTTACGACGTGCGCGGCGCGGGCCTGTCGACGAAGCCCACGCGCACGGCCGACTATCGGCTAGAACGGCTCGTCGACGATTTCGCCGCGGTAATCGACGCGCTCGCGCCGAACCGCGCAGTCCACGTGATCGGCCACGACTGGGGCTCGATCCAGGGCTGGGAGTTCGTCACCGAGCCGCGGCTCGCGGGGCGCATCCTGTCATACACGTCGTGCTCCGGTCCGAATCTCGACCACGTCGGCTACTGGCTGCGCCAGCAACTCGCGCGCCCGTCGCCCGCTTCGGTGAAACGCCTCGGCGGCCAGCTCGTGCGCTCGTGGTATGTGTACCTGTTTCATCTGCCGTTCATCCCCGAGCTGAGCTGGCGCCTGTGGCTCGGCCGCGCGTGGCCCGCGCTGATGCGCAAGCTCGAGCACACCGACGTCGGCCCGCGCCCGACGCAGATCGACGACGGCGTGCACGGCGTGCGCCTGTATCGCGCGAACTTCATCCGCCGTGTGTTCGCGCCGCGCGAGCGCTATGCGCACGCGCCCGTGCAGGTCGTCGTGCCGCTGCGCGACAAGTTCGTGAGCCCGGCGCTGTCGGCCGACATCGCGCGCTGGGTGCCGACCTACTACCGCCGCGAAGTCGCCGAGCGGCACTGGCTGCCGATATCGGACCCCGAACGCTTCGCCGCGCTCGCGAAGGAACTGATCGAGGCGGTCGAGACGGGCACGGCGCCGCCCGCGCTCGCGCATGCGCGCCGCGCAAGCGGCGCCGGCCCGTTCATCGGCAAGCGCGTCGTGATCACCGGCGCGGGCAGCGGAATCGGCCGCTGCGCGGCCGTCGAATTCGCGAAGCAAGGCGCGTCGATCGTCGCGGTCGACATCGACGAGCAGGCGGCCGAGCGCACCGCGTGCCTCGTGCGCCTGCTCGGCGCGCAAGCGCACGTGCGGCGCGTCGACGTCGGCTCGGCCGACGGCATGGAAGCACTCGCGAACTGGGTCGGCAACGAGCTGGGCGGCGCCGACGTCGTCGTCAACAACGCGGGCATCGGCATGGCGGGCGGCATCCTCGACACGTCCGCCGCGCACTGGGAGCGCATCCTGCGCGTGAACCTGTGGGGCGTGATCCACGGCTCGCGCCTGTTCGCGAAGCAGATGGCCGCGCGCGGCGCGGGCGGCCACATCGTCAACACCGCGTCGGCGGCCGCGTTCGGCCCGTCGCGCGACCTGCCCGCATACGCGACGACGAAAGCCGCTGTGCTGATGCTGAGCGAGTGCATGCGCGCCGAGCTCGCTGACCACGGCATCGGCGTGACGGCCGTCTGCCCCGGCTTCGCCGAGACGGGGATCATGGCGTCGACCCAATACGCGGGCGCGAAGAGCGCGCAGGACGAAGCACGGCTGCGCAAGCGCGCGACGAAGCTCTATCAGATGCGCGGCCTGAAACCGGAAACCGTCGCGAAGGCGATGGTCGATGCCGTGTTGCAAAACAAACCGGTCGTCGCGATAGGCGCGGAAGCGCATGCGATGCGTTTCGTGGGGCGCTTCATGCCGTGGCTCGGCCGGATGATCGCCCGAGTCAGCATGGCGTCGCACTGAGCGGCGAAACAGCCCCGACCTTGGAGGAGACACCGATGAACGCCCCCGAAAATCACTACCTGATCAAGGCGCGCCACGTCAAATTCAATTTCGCCAAGACACCGATCCAATGGATCGAAGGCGATCCGGAAAGCACGCACATCATCAACACGCTGAACCTGCTGTTCCCGGAAGGCGAGCTATGGTTCTGCCGCGTGTACAACAAGGCGCTGCCGCTCATCACCAATCCCACGCTGTACGCCGACGCCGAAGGCTTCCTGCGTCAGGAAGCGGTGCATTCGCGCTCGCACGGCAGCGTGCTCAAGCATTACTACGAGCGGCACGGGATCGACACGAAGCCGTTCACGCGGCGGCTCAACTGGCTCTTCACGAAAGCGCTGGGCGAACGCCCGTTCGGCCTGAAGATCGGCCACACGCGCTTCTGGCTGCGCCAGCAGCTCGCGGTGATCGCGTCGCTCGAGCACTTCTTCGGCTATCTCGGCAACTGGGTGCTGCACGCGCGCGGGCTCGACGACGGCCGCGCCGATCCGGCGGTCGTCGACCTGCTGCGCTGGCACGGCGCGGAGGAAGTCGAGCACCGGACCGTCGCGTTCGACATCTATCGGCATCTGGGCGGCAACTATGTGGAGCGCGCGTTCCACATGACGATCGTGGTCCTGATCCTGCTCTACTTCATCATGACGGGCGCGAAGTACATGTACGAGCGCGATCCGAGCACCGGCCGCTATCCGGGCTTCGTGCTCTCGTGGTGGCGCGGTTCGCGGCGCAACCATCTGCCGTCGTTCTGGAAGACGATCGGCGCGGCGCTCCGCTACTACCGGCCGAGCTATACGCCGCACGACGAAGGCTCGACCGAAGTCGCGCTCGAATATCTCGCGCGCTCGCCGGCCGCGCAGGCCGCCGCGCATGGCGGCAACTGGGGTTCGGAAAAGGCCGCGTCCTGATGTGACCGCGGACGACGGTTCCGCGCAACACGTGCGCGGGACCGTCCGCTTCGCTTGCCGGGTGCTTCTGCTTCGTTCGGTTCGCCCGGAATCGCTCGCTTCGCTTCATATCGGCGGCTTCGCCCGGACCGTGCGCCGCACGGCTCGAACGGGCAGCCGGCTCGCGGTCTCTCGCCCTTCCATTTTTCCGACTTCCGGCGCATCGCGCCGCCGACTCGGCATCCACTCGCCCCGCACAATGATGACCCGCATAAGAAACGGTTTCCGCATCGAACCGTGCGCCGTCGTTCCCGAAAGCGGAATGCACGACGTGCTTGTTTTCATCGCCGTCCGACTGCACACCCCGTGCACGAACGCGTGACTTTATTTCACGGAAGCCGGTTCGATATTGTCATCCAATCTTAATAAACCTTAACCACAAGGCCAGAATTTAAATTATTAAATTGCTTCATTCAAAAGGAGCAAATCGTGCCGATAAGAGAATTAATAAGCCAGCCGATTACCAACGAACAACGACGTCGATCATTCAAGGAAAAGCTGGCGTCAGGCCAGGCACTGCGCTTCATCGAGAGCCACAGTCCGATTTCCGCAATGATCAGCGAAAAAGTTTATGTAGCGGACGGGGTCTCGCAATCCGAGTTCGACGGCTTCTGGTCCAGCTCACTGACCGATTCGACGCTGCGCGGTCGGCCCGACATCGAAATCCTCGACATCGCGAGCCGACTGTCGAATGTCCAGCACATTTTCGATGTCACGACCAAGCCGCTCATCATCGATGGCGACACGGGCGGCAAGCCCGAGCATTTCGCATTGAACGTCCAATCGCTGGAACGATCCGGCGTATCGGCCGTGATCATCGAAGACAAGACAGGGTTGAAGAAAATTTTAGCACCGTGCCCGACTCGCCGATTAGCTAGCATGCTGGATTGTCCCCTATTCGGAGGCAAACCTATCGAAGAGGATGCGCAATGACAGCCTATGCGATCGTGCTGCTGATCGGCGTCGTCGCGGGCGTCGTCAGCGGCGTCATTGGGACCGGGGCATCGATCATGCTCCTGCCGCCGCTCGTGTTTTACTTCGGCCCGAAGCAGGCCGTGCCGATCATGGCGATCGCCGCGGTGCTGGGCAACATCTCGAGAGCGTACGTGTGGCGCGGCGACATCGCATGGAAAGCGTTCTTCGCCTATTCGATTACCGCGGCGCCGGCCGCCGCGCTCGGCGCGCATACGCTCTGGGTGCTCAAACCGCAGTGGGTCGATTGCGCGCTCGGCGTGTTCTTCCTGTCGATGATCCCTTATCGATACATAGCAAGCCGAAACGAATTCACGCTGTCGGCATGGCAACTGTCGGCGGCGGGCGCGGTGGTCGGCTATCTGACCGGCATCGTGTTCTCGACCGGCCCGTTGACGCTGCCGATCTTCACCGCATACGGCCTGCTCAAGGGCGGGCTGCTCGCGACCGAAGCCGCGGCGTCGCTCGTTGTCTACGCGAGCAAGCTCGCCGCGTTCGAGCAACTCGGCGGATTGCCGCTCGACGTGGTGATCAAGGGCGTGCTCGTCGGCTCGTCGCTGTCGGCCGGCATCTCGCTCGGCAAGGCCGTCACGCTGCGCTTGTCGACGACCGCATTCCACCGGTTGCTCGATCTCGTGATGCTGTCGGCCGGCACGACACTGCTGTGGGGCGCGACGCGGTGATTCGAACTGTGCGCTGCGAACCGTTCCGCGCGGAGCAGCGTTTTCGGCGAGCGGTTTGCTTCGCGCGCCAGCAACGGCGTAGCGTTGCCGATCCGGCAACGATCGGTGCCTTGTTGCCACATGGATCCGAACGGCTCGCCATGCGCTTGCGTTTTCGTACCCGCGAGCGAAGCACATGCAATCGCCTCGTGCCGACGAAATCTGCCGCCAATCTTCATCGACCTCGACCGGCGCCGATGCAACGCCAACGGCCAGCCCGAACGCGCTGCTGGCCGCTCTGCTGCTACGCAACGGATTCATTGCGGCATCCTGAGGACCGCGCGTCGCACCGGCTCCGATCGCCGGGCAGAAAACCTGTCGCGCATGCATCGCTGCGCCGGCGGACGTCGCATCCGCAGTAACCGCGTTTGTCGCAAGATTTTCGTTGACAAGCCAACGAAGGATGACCAAACTCATCGCCATGGATACGCGCAAGCACATCGTCGCAGTAGTTGCCCACCCGCCAGTGAATGCCCGTTGTGGCACATCACCGGGGGCGCTCGTGCGTTAGCTATCCGCAACATCGGATGTCAAGAGGCCCCCGCCGGAAACGGTTGGGGCCTTTTTCATTGCGCTGCGCTCCTTCCGCCGGCTCTATTCAGGAGAAGACGATGGACCAGGCAAGCCGGTTGTTATTTCGTCGCGATCCGATGCAATACGACGGATGCGACTCGATCCAGCTGCCGCGCATGACGCTTCACTTCGCGCTCGAGCCGAGTGCGATGATGACGTGGCGTGCGCGCAGCCACACCGAGATCCACGTGCTGAGCTCACGCGTGTGGCTCACGCGCTCGCGCAGCGTCGACGACTATTGGATGCAGCCGGGCGATTTACTGCACGTGCCGCGCGGCGAGCGTATCTGGCTCGGCACCGACGGGCCGTCGACGGCCGAGATCTTGCTCACGACCGCATACGTGCGTCGGCGCGGCTGGATCGGCGGCATACTCGACGGGCTGCTCGACGCAGTCGCCGATCTGACCAGCCCGCGTCCGCGATGAAGCGTCGTGCGAGCGGATGGACGAGCGTGTCGTGCCGACTCGACGCGACAATAGCCTTCGCGGGCACTGGGCCGTCAGTCGCTCCGCTCGTCGCGCGGAGCGGCTGACGCTGCGCGCAATCGGTGATGAAGTGCGTTGCCGCTTGACCTGCATTTCACGAAGTCGTCTCGATCTCAATCATCAGGATGACTACGCATATCGATGAAGCGAAGGCCGACATGTGCATGCGAGCATGATTTCGCATCCGAACGATCGATGCCGGCAAGGCGCGCCGCGACGTCGGCGATCGCTCGCGCTCGCCGAGTTCTTCTCATGGACGATGTGGCGTCATCGAACGCCCGGCGTCGACGTGTCGGGATGCAACCGACCGAGCAATCCGGCGCCGGCGTTCGAAGCGCGATATGTCGCGCACAACGATGATCTGCCGGCACGGGAAACGATCGCGATTGCAGTTCGTCCGGCCGCCTCTCGGGGAACGGCCGTGGTCGCGCACGTCATGACGCCCAGCGACATCGCGACTACGTCGCGATCGTCACCGGGACGCGCACGAGTCTGCCGGGAAAATGATGAACGTCGCATGCATCGGTTCTGCGCCTTCTCGGAACGGATGCACGCAACACATGTATTGAACGGCTACGCCGCGCGGATCGATGTACGACGCAGCCGAAACGATGAGGAAATGTGCGCGGCAAAGCGCGCACCGATGAAACCGCGACAGCCGGCTTGCGCCGCGCGTCGCGAACCACTCGTGCAACGCGTTACGTACTCGCCGCGAGACGCGGGCCCGACGCGCCGCGCACGGTCGTCGACGGCTCGTCGACGCTCTTTTGCACTTGCGCGCTCACCCACGGATCGATGCCCTGCTTCTGCACCTCTTCGAGAAACGAAACACGCGTGCGCCAATAATCGGCCTGCAACTTCGCGTCGATGACCCGCTGTTCGGCAGTGAACAACTCCATCCGTGCGGTCACGAGCATCGATGCAGCACTCTTCTCAGGAGTGGGGGCGTGACGCAACGCCCATCGGCTAATCCAGTTCAACATGCTTGCCTCCGAATTGACGGACGAAATTACATGGGGCGCCGCCCAACCTGCAAAGCCCTGCCCCAGCACGCACCACTTCAGTTGCCACTGCAAAATGCGTCGACGCTCACATCCGCTCCCGGCATCCGGCGACACCCGGCGCGAGCATTGTCTCTATCCTAGATAGAGAATCGCGTTAATGCGATGACGACTTGCATTCTTTTACACAACCCGCCTTATTGCAACACCTTCCAACCCGACGATATCCCATTGATCATAAAGAAAAATATTCATCAGAATATGAATGGAAACGCTTATCTCCAAAATAGACATATATGTCTTCTGAATGGGACGAATTTCCGGATAGCCGTCAGTCGGCGGCGTATGCGCGGCGACGAGGCATCCTGTCGACAAGCATGCATTTTTCTTTTCATGCGATCCGCGTCGACATATTGCGGTCGCGAAGCCGCCAAAATTGCTTTCCATGCAATCGGCACGGCGCCGTGCGAATCCGGCGACGCGATTGCACGATTCGCATGCGTTCGTTCGAACATGATGCCGCACCGGCATGCACGACGATGGGGCGTCGCACCGCCGCAACGCGAGCAATTGCCCGGCGTTGCCGTAACGCGCGCACAACGCGTGCATGCAGTCGATCACAACGGGAAAACGCGGTCGCGCGTGTACCGAGCGTCGCGCAAACTCCTTGCTTTCGAAGAAATTACGATCGGCGCCTCGAACGAGGCTCGCGACGATCGGCACACGAAGTCGTCATTTCTGCGCGCGATACATCAACGAGAAGCAAAACGCGCCGCCACAACCGATGACGCTCATCGGCAGACTGCGATGCAGCCGGTCAGCCCGGTCCGCATTCGTCCGGCCATCGATACGCGAGCAGCCGCGAACGCGCATACGGGAGCTCGCGCACCGCGCCGCGTTGATTGCCGCCGAACAGATACATGTGCTCGTCGTCGTGCCGTAGATAAAAGGCGACATGCCCTTTCCAACTCGTCGGATGGTCGCGCGTCAGTACGACGATGCACCCGTAGGCCGGCTCGCTCAGCGCGCGGCCCCATTCGAGCCACGATCGCGCGAGCGCGGAGCCCGTTCCCGGAATCCCAACGCGCGCGAGACACCAGTTGATGAACGACGAGCACCACGAGACCTTGTCGTCGTAGCCCACGAGATTCGTGCAGCCGTTGTACTCGACGATGCGCGGATTGCTCTCGCCGGGGCCGAAGCGCCGCACGCCCGATTCCGCGAGCGCAACCGGCATCCATGCGGGATGGCCGGCGCCGACGTCCTGTTCGCCGCGCGCGGGCGCGACGCTTTCTTGCATTCGAGCGATCAAGGTCAAGCTGTACTCTCCAGTCCGTGAACGGGCGGCGTGCCGACGCGAGCGACGACGACGTTCGTTCGTCGACGCCATCCGCGCCGCGCGCGGCAGGCGACAGGCGAAAGCGGCCAGCGGCCATTTTAACGATCCGCGGACGAGCGCGCCTGCCTGCACCCGCCTGCCCGAAGCCTCGACGCCCGTGCGGCGCGAATCGCCGCGAGCGCGACGACAAAGCACGACCAATCGCCGCGAATATATCGTCCCGCCTATGTCCGCTATTACAATCCGCCGATAGCCGCTCAATAGTGGCTGGTTACAGTACGTCCGCCTCGCGGGCAACACAACTCACAAAGCATTCGGCAACACGACTACTCGACCGGAGAATCGCCCACATGGAATCAATCAAACGGTATTTCGGCTTCGCGGAAGCCGGAACCGACTTTCGCACCGAAATACTCGCGGGCGTCACCACGTTCCTGACGATGGCCTACATCATCTTCGTCAACCCTGCGATCCTCGGTGACGCGGGCATGCCGAAGGAATCCGTTTTCGTCGCGACCTGCCTCGTCGCCGCGCTCGCGTCGCTCATCATGGGCCTGTACGCGAACTACCCGATCGCCTGCGCACCCGGCATGGGCCTCAACGCGTATTTCGCCTACACCGTCGTCAAGGGCATGGGCTTCACGTGGCAGGCCGCGCTCGGCGCGGTGTTCATCTCCGGCTGCCTGTTCCTGCTCGTCACGCTGTTCCGCGTGCGCGAAGTGATCGTCAACGGGATTCCGAAGTCGCTGCGGATCGCGATTACGGCAGGCATCGGGCTCTTCCTCGGAATCATCTCGCTGAAGACGGCAGGCGTGATCGTCGGCAGCCCGGCGACCCTCGTCACGCTCGGCGACCTGCACAAGCCGACGACGATCCTCGCGATCGTCGGCTTCTTCGCGATCGTCACGCTCGATTACCTGCGCGTGCGCGGCGCGATCCTGATCGGCATCATCGGCGTGACGGTCCTGTCGTTCTTCTTCGGCGGCAACCAGTTTCACGGAATCTTCTCCGCGCCGCCGTCGATCGACGCGACGCTGTTCAAGCTCGACATCGGCGCCGCGCTGTCGACCGGCATCGTCAACGTGATCCTCGTGTTCTTCCTCGTCGAGCTGTTCGACGCGACGGGCACGCTGATGGGCGTCGCGAATCGTGCGGGGCTCCTCGTCCAGGGCAAGATGCATCGCTTGAACAAGGCGCTCCTCGCCGACAGCACCGCGATCGTCGCGGGCTCGCTGCTCGGCACGTCGTCGACGACCGCGTACATCGAGAGCGCATCCGGCGTGCAGGCGGGCGGACGCACCGGCGTCACCGCGATCACGGTCGCCGTGCTGTTCATCGCGTGCCTCTTCATCGCGCCGCTCGCGGGCGTCGTGCCCGGCTACGCGACCGCGCCGGCGCTGCTGTACGTATCGTGCCTGATGCTGCGCGACATGGTCGACGTGCAATGGGACGACGCGACGGAAGCCGTGCCCGCGGCGCTCACCGCGCTGCTGATGCCGTTCACGTACTCGATCGCGAACGGCATCGCGTTCGGTTTCATCGCGTATGGCGGCCTCAAGCTGCTGACGGGCCACGCGAAGCGGGTGAAGCCGGTCGTCTGGATCATCGCGGCGGTCTTCCTGTTCCGCTACTTCTACCTCGGCGCCGAATGAGCGGCGCGTTGCGCGGCGGCGGAAGCGGAAACGCTCGCTGCCGCAAACAGCTCGCCCGCGCATGGACGTGCCGGGGGCGACGCGGTCGCGTCGAATGATGTAGTCGGTCGACGACGCAAGATCGCAAAAGCCGTCGCAACGACGGCGATCGTCGCGCGGGGACGCCTCGCTCGGGCATGAACTCTCACACGACAAGCCGCCCGCGCAACCGCGCGCCGCCGCCGAACCGCCCGCCCTATCCCGAGCCGCAAAACCGCCATTCCGCAGCGCTCGTCTTCACCCGTCGACAGAATGCACACGCGCTTGCGCATTCGCGACATTGCCGCGTGCGGCAACAAAACCTGACGCGGATTCACAGCCGCTGAAAGAAGATCCGGCCGATGAGATCCCCCGAAATCGCTTCTGTCGTGGCCGATCGATTCGACAGTCATCAAGCCATCTCCGGATTTTGCCGATTCGGTCGTACCGGGATCGTCCGAGGCAATGCGTTCGGAACGCTCCCAGCGGGATGTCGCACACTATGGATCGACTGGCAGCGGAAGGCTCGACTGGCGAACTCAACCGAAAAAAACTCGTCAGGACATCGCAAGATTGTGGAGAGCGCGCCAGTCAAGCGCGCATGGCCGTGGCGACGATCGTTCGCGCTGCACTTGCTCGCCGCGCATCCATTCCACAATCGGCCGATGGAATCCCGACGAACGAACAACCGGCGCTCGAGCAGCCCAACCGTTCTACGCGCCTTCCCATGGACGCTGTCCGCTCGTCCGATGAACGAACCAGAGAGTCACATGAACCGGCGCACCCGACATCCGTCGCCGATGCATACCGCAAGCATGCCGAACGAAATCGGACCGCCGACGCCGGCACAAAAAAACGAGCGCTACCCCCGGGCAGCGCTCGTTCGCGACACGGCGCACTCTAGCGCCAGTTCGCCTCGTAAAATCGGACGTATCCGCTTCTCAGCACCACGCACTGCGCACGAGTCTCGGAGAGCAGCCGCCGCGCCGCGGCCTCGATACGGGGCCGGTGCGTGTCGAATGCGCCCACCATGTCCTCGAAACGCGGCGAAGCCGCGCCGAAATGGTCCTCGAGCGCTTCGGCGGTGATATGGCATTGAACCGGCTCGCCGTCGACCATTGCCATGAACGCGATCGTCAATTCGCGTCCCGAATATTCGGGAGCATCGTTCGTGAACTGGATCTGCATTGGAACCGCCTTTGCCGTAGCTCGAGAATGCAAGAAACCGCGTGCCGCCGGAAGCATGTGCCGGCCGGAAGCGCGCGGGCTGGCCGGAGAGGATGTCGTGCGGCGAACGGCGCGCGCTCGCCTGATGCTCCGGTTGAATTCACTTTAGACGCTTTCCGGCACGACTCAAGATTTCGTCAAAAAACCCTGCGCGCGCGCATGCTGCAGCGCATTCTTCTGCCAATTAATGGGGGAACGGCTTGACTGCGCAGCAAAGCGCGCGACAAATCGTCATGCGAATCGAGCGCCGGATTCGACTGCGATTCGCCATGTCGCGCCGATCGCAAACGAGCCGAGTCGGCAGCCGTTTCGGTGTTCTGGCGCGAGGCTCGACGGTCGACCGGTTGCGCACTGAGGCGCTATATCGTCAGCGGATTGCCGCCGTGTCCGCCGATGCTCGCGCCGCCGGCGAATCGCCCTCTGCGCCGACCGCGCGGCCGCATCTCGAACGTGTCCGAGGGTGTCCGTCGCGTCGCCCAATGAGCGAGCCGATCGGACCCCACCACGCCGCGGATGCTCTCGCAGTCGCCGCGCCCGGGCCGCCCGCTTACTTATGCTCGTCCTTCGGCCATACGTTCAGCGCGACCACACAGGTCGTCACGCCGAGCGCGATCGCCGCCACGCCGTATCGCAGTGCGGCATCCTGGTCGAACAACAATCCGTGGATCGCCACGGCGATACCGGCCAGCGCGACGAACGTCGCGATCGCCGCCAGCACCACTCTCAGTTCCGTCCGAACCATGATGATTCCCCCCGAACGGATGCATGTCGCGGCGCATGCCGAATGGCGGGGACCACGCGCGTTTTCGGCGTCGGTCCCGGCGAGGCGCGGCGCGTGCGCGCCTTGTTTCCATCATTGCATGCAGGGGCCCAAAAGCAAGGGGAATTCGATTTGCGGTCGCGCATCGCTCGCGGCGCTTGTATGATGAGACGTGCCCGCGCCGCCACGTCAACCGCTGCGCCGGTCGAGCGGAGAACACACTCCGTCGGCGGGCCCCATGGAGACAAGTCATGCCGCAATCTTCCGTGCTGCCCGCCGCAGCGAGCCGTGTCGACCTGCTCGCGCAAGCGCATGCCCGCTCGCTATCGGTCGGCCTGCGCGCGTCCGAGCTGCCGGACTTCTCGCCGCTGTCGCGCACCGCGCTGCGCGAGCTGATCGGCAGCAGCCAGTCGCTGTACACGCATGCGCGTCCGGTGATGGACACGCTGCACACGCAGATTGCCGACACGCAGAGCCTCGTGCTCCTGACCGATCGCAACGGCGTGATCCTGCACAGCATCGGCGACGACGATTTCGTCGAGAAGGCGAACCGGGTCGCGCTCTGCCCCGGCGTGTCGTGGGCGGAGGACACGCGCGGCACCAATGCGATCGGCACCGCGCTGATCGCGGGCCAGGCGCTCGCCGTCCACGGTGCCGAGCATTTCCTGCGCGCGAACCACGTGCTTACCTGCTCGTGCGCGCCGATCGTCGATCCGTTCGGACGCATCCTCGGCGCGCTCGACGTGAGCGGCGATCCGCGCGGCTTCAGCCCGCATACGCTCGCGCTCGTGAAGATGTCCGCGCAGTTGATCGAGAACCATCTGTTTGCGAACCAGTGTGCCGACGCGCTGCGCGTGCGCTTCCACGCGCATGACGAATTCGTCGACTCGCTGTTCGCCGGCCTCGTCGCATTCAGTCCGAGCGGCGCGCTGATCGCCGCGAACCGCAGCGCGCAATTCCAGCTCGGCGCAAGCCTCGACGCACTGCAGCAGCGCGGCTGCGACGAACTGTTCGGCATGTCGTTCGGAAAGCTCGCGCAGCATGCGGCGCGCGAACCGCTCGCGTGCTTCACGCTGACGCTCGCGACCGGCGTGCGGGTGCGCGCGCGCTGCGAATTCGCGGACGCGCAGCGCACGGCCGTCCCGGTGACCGGGCGCGCCTCGCCGTCCCGCATTGCCGATGCGGCGCGCGAAGTCGATCCCGACGCGATCACGTTCGCGACGCTCGATACGGGCGACGCGCGGATGGCCGCCGTGCTGCAACGCGTCAGCAAGGTGCGCGGCCGCGACCTGCCGGTGCTCGTGCTCGGCGAGACGGGCACCGGCAAGGAATGGCTCGCGCGGGCGCTGCACCATGCGTCGCCGCGCCGCGACGGCCCGTTCGTCGCAGTCAACTGCGCGGCGCTGCCCGATTCGCTGATCGAGGCGGAGCTGTTCGGCTACGAAGACGGCGCGTTCACCGGCGCACGCAAGCGCGGCAGCCCCGGCAAGATCGCGCAGGCGGACGGGGGCACGCTGTTTCTCGACGAAATCGGCGACATGCCGCTCGCGCAGCAGGTGCGGCTGATGCGCGTGCTGCAGGAACGCGCGGTGATGCCGCTCGGCGGCGCACGGCCGGTGCCGGTCGACCTGCGGATCGTCTGCGCGACGCACCGCGACCTGCGCGCCATGATCGCGACCGGCACGTTCCGCGAGGATCTGTTCTACCGGATCAACGGCCTCGCGGTGACGCTGCCGCCGCTTGCCGAGCGCTCGGACCTCGAAACGCTCGTTGCACGCGTGCTCGCGCGACTCGCGCGCAGCGAGCCGATGCCGGCGAGCGTGTCGCCGGCGGTGCTCGCCACATTTGCGCGCTGCCGGTGGCCGGGCAATCTGCGTCAATTGACCAACGTGCTGCGCACGGCGGGGATGCTCGCCGAAAGCGAAACGCAGATCAGCGTCGAGCATCTGCCCGACGATTTCTGGCTAGACTGCCTGGCGCTCGAACGGGAAGCCGCGGCGCCGCACGCGAAAGCGACCGCCGCGTCCGCAGCAACCGCGGCATCGCCGACGCTGCAGGACCATCAGGCCGCGCTGATCGACGGCGCGCTCGACCGGCATCGCGGCAACGTGTCGGCGGCCGCACGCGAACTCGGGCTCGCGCGCAACACCATCTATCGGCATCTGCGCAGGCGGCGGCCGAGCGCCTGAGCCGCCACAACCGGCGACAGGCGCGCGACATCCGGCCCCCACGCGCGATGCACACACCCGCAGGCGCGCCGGCGGGCGAAGTGCGCGGCCGCATCGGGTATCCTTGCGGCTCCTCGTCCGCGACGCTGCCTCTCCACCCACGATCGCATGACCGAATCAGAAGAACGTTCGCACCGAGTGCGCGTCGAGCCGCTCGGAGTCGGTTTCGACGCGCCCGAATCGCTGTCGCTGCTCGAAGCGGCAGGCTTCGCCGGTGTGTCGCTGCCGCGCTCTTGCCGCAACGGCACGTGCCGGACCTGCCTGTGCCGCCTGCGCGAAGGCTCGATCGTCTACCGTATCGACTGGCCGGGCGTGAGCGCCGAAGAGAAAGCGGAAGGCTACATCCTGCCGTGCGTCGCGATCGCGCAATCCGATCTCGTCATCGAGGCGCCGGACGCCGAATGAGCGAACGCGCGCGGCTATCGCCGCGCAAGCACCCGCAGCCGACCGCGCGTGCCGCCCCCACCGCCCACGCGCCGTGCGCGCCGCCCGGCATCCGCATCGCCCGGTAGCCGGCGGGATAATGGAAATCGGTGACGTGTCAGGCATCACGCCATCGCGTCGTCCGCCGCGAATCGTGCGGATGCTGCCCAAGCCAGGCGCGAGCGCAAGCGGCAACCGGTCGACGGCATCAATTGACGCAAGCCGACACGACCGGATCGTTGCTCCCCGTATTGACGAATCCGTCCGACACCCACTGATTCGAGCCGAGCCGGTACCAGAGCCGCGTCGCGCCCCAGTTGCCCTGCACCGTATCGCCGTACGCGTAGCACGCGAGCTGGACCGTCGCGCCGTTCGCCACCGTGCCGACGACCGATGCGGACAACGACGGCGCACTGCGCAGATTCACGGGCCCCGGCGCCTGCACGGTCGCCTTCGCGGGCGGCGACGGCTGGATCGGCCCGCCGCTGTCTTCCGAACCATAATTGGTGAGGGACGCCTGCACGGACACGCGGCGCTGATTGCGGATCGCATAGCCCGAATATGTATTGGCGCCTTCGAAAAACTGCCAGCCGCCGATCGTCTTGCCGTTCACCGGCACGTCGCTGCCGCCCTGGCTCAGCGCAAAATGCACGTGCGCGCCTGTCGTCTGGCCGCCGCACGGCAAGGCGTTGCCGATTCGACCGAGGTATTCGCCCTGACGCACGCGCGTGCCGCTGCCGGCCTGAGTCAGTTGGACCATGTGGTAATACGTGGTCGCATAGCCGTTGTCGTGGACGAGCTTGACGATCGCGCTGCCGTTGCGCTCGCAGCTCTTGTAGAGAACGCCGTCGCGAGCGGCGAGCACCTGGCCGTTGCCGCCGGAGAAATCGAGCGAGTTGAACGGACGGCTGTCGCCGCTCCAGCCGTGCGCGCCGCCTGTCCAGTACCACGCGGTGCCTTGCTGCCACGGCAGCGCGAGCCCCGTCTGCCCCGGCGCTGCGTTCGGCTTCGGCGCGGTCGCCGCGCGACCCGCGTTGAGGTGCGCTCGTTCCTCGTTGGCGAGCAGTTTCGCCGGCGCCGCGGCGGCAAGCGCATAGAACGTGTCGCTGCCTTCGATGCCGACGACCCATCGTTCTTTCACGCGCTGCGCGAGGAAGAGTTTCGTGACGGGATCGGCCGGCGTGCCGTCCGGGACGACTTGCGTCACGGTGCCGAGCACCCATCCGGCCTCCAGATCCGACTTGATCGATTCGACCAAGTCGTCGCGTGCTGCCGGCGCCGCCGGACCTCGCTTGCTGAGCCGCGACGAGAATGCCTGTTGGACCGCATGCTGCAGGTCTGGTGCATCGACGGGCGCCCCAAGCGCGGCGCCGGACAAGCCGGCCGCCATCAACGGTGCGGCAATGAAACGCTTGATCGAATCGGATGCACTACGCCAGACCATCGGGTTCATAAGAACGCCTCCCTAATCAGTGAACGTCATCGCTTCGACGGGCAGGATCGACTGCGCTCCGACGCGGCGTCGTCGATCGACATGACCGCAGCGATCCCACGGTGAACCTTGGCAGCTCGATTCGCATTCCTTAGCAGCTTGATCAAGCCGACAAACTTCTTACGCTCCGGGAATCATAGTTATTTTTTTGTAAAAGTAAACCTTGCAGGCGATAAAGCGGATAGATCGGCATATGCATTCACCCTATCGATTTATCGATATTTGTGCACGGAACGTGCACTAAAATCCGGATTGTTTCAATGACTCACCCAGGAATTTTCCCAGATCGAATGGAGATATAAAGGAGGAGTCCAAACAATATCGAGACAGAACGATTTCACTCACGCGAGCTCATCTTCCATGGCCTTCGACACCATAAATTCCAGCGTTTTCCGCGACTTACCTTCAAATTCTCGACGAAGCGCGCAGCGACCAAGGAGGCGACACGACTGGGGATGGAGACGGAGCAGCGCGGCATCGGTTGCATTCGCATGCAGTCCGATAAAGTGTCATTCGAAATAAACGAATACGGCAATTGCATGAACTCGCGCGGATGGCGAGTTATGTGAGCTGAAGCACATTACATGTGCTCGGTGAATTCGAACGAACGCGCAATATTCGGATTTTCGGAGATGCGCATTCGCCCGTTTCCCGTTCCGCAGGCATCACGCCCGCAGAACCGCCGTGTTATCCACCGAGATACGCGCGCCTGATCCGGTCGTTTTCCAGCAGGTTCACGCCGGTGTCGGCGAGCACGACCCGCCCGGTTTCGAGCACATAGCCGCGATCGGCAACCTGCAGCGCCTTGTGCGCGTTTTGCTCGACGAGGAACACCGTGACGCCTTCGTCGCGAATCGTCCGGATGATGTCGAAGATCTGCGCGATCACGAGCGGCGCGAGGCCGAGCGTCGGCTCGTCGAGCAGCAAGAGGCGCGGCCGGCTCATCAGCGCGCGGCCGATCGCGAGCATCTGCTGCTCGCCGCCCGACATCGTACCCGCCCGCTGCGCCGATCGTTCCTTCAGCCGAGGAAACAGGCGATACACGTGCTCGACGCCTTCGTCGATTTCATGGTGGGTCGCGAAGAAGCCGCCCATCTTCAGATTCTCGAGCACGGTCAAGCTCGGGAACACGCGGCGCCCTTCCGGCGAGATCGCGAGCCCCTGGCGCATGATCCCGTGCGTCGGCATCGCGGTGATGTCGTCGCCCTCGAACAGCACACGCCCGCTCGACGCGCGCGGCGTGCCGCACACGGTCATCATCAGCGTCGTCTTGCCCGCGCCGTTGCTGCCGATCAGCGTGACGATCTCGCCCTTCTTCACTTCGATCGACACGCCCGACAGCGCCTCGATCGCGCCGTAATGCGTGTGGACCTTCTCCAGCTTCAGCATCACTCCTCTCCCAGATAGGCCTTGATCACGCGCGGATCGTTGCGCACTTCGTCGGGCTTGCCGATCGTGATCGGCCGGCCATGCTCCATCACCAGAATGCGATCCGAGACGCCCATCACGAGACTCATGTCGTGCTCGATCAGCAGCACAGCGACGCCGAACTCGCGGCGCAGACGGTCGATCAGATGCTGCAGTTCGACCTTCTCCTGCGGATTGAGGCCCGCCGCCGGCTCGTCGAGCATCAGAAGGCGCGGGTTCGTGATCATGCAGCGCGCGATCTCGAGGCGGCGCTGATGCCCGTACGAAAGCGTGCCCGCGGGCCGGTTCGCGACCGCCGTCAGGTTCATTCGATCGAGCCACACCGCCGCGCGCTCGAGCGCTTCGCGCTCCGCGCGGCGATACGCCGGCGTCGCGAAGAGGCCGTGCAGGAGCCCCGACTTCACCAGCCGGTGCTGGGCGACGAGCAGGTTCTCGACGACCGTCAGCGACTTGAAGAGCCGAATGTTCTGGAACGTCCGCACGAGCCCTTTACGCGCGACCTGGTGGCTCATCAGGCCTCCGATCGCGTGGCCGTCGAGCACGACGCTGCCCGACGTCGGCCGATAGAACCCGCCGATGCAGTTGAACACCGTCGTCTTGCCCGCGCCGTTCGGGCCGATGATCGCGAACACCTCGTCGCGGCGCACGTCGAAATCGACCCCGTCCACCGCGAGCAGGCCGCCGAAGCGCATCTGCAGCGCGGCTACCTTCAACATTTCCGTCGTCGCGCTCATTGCGGCAGCTCCACGTGGGGACGGCTCGCGGGCAGCAGGCCCTGCGGGCGCCACATCATCATCAACACCATCACGAGACCGAACATCAGCATCCGGTACTCGGCGAAGCCGCGCGCGATTTCGGGCAGCAAGGTCAGCAGGACCGCCGCGAGGATCACGCCGAGCTGCGAGCCCATCCCGCCCAGCACGACGATCGCGAGAATCAGCGCGGATTCGATGAACGTGAACGACTCGGGATTCACGAGCCCCTGGCGCGCCGCGAAGAACGCGCCGCCGATGCCGGCGAACGACGCGCCGAGCGTGAACGCCGACAGCTTGATGCGCGTCGGGTTGAGTCCGAGCGACCGGCAGGCGATTTCGTCGTCGCGCAGCGCTTCCCACGCGCGGCCCATCGGCATCCGGATCAGCCGGCTCGTCACGAACAGCGTGAAGCAGACGAGCACGAGCGCGATCAGGTACAGGAAGATCACGACGTGCTCGCCGCTGTACTCGAGCCCGATCAGCTCGTGGAACGTCTTCGCGCCCTCGACGCTCGCGCTTCTCGCCATCTCGAAGCCGAACACGGTCGGCTTCGGAATGCCGGAGATGCCGTCCGGGCCGCCCGTGATGCTCGTCAGGTTGTTCGCGAGCAGACGGATGATCTCGCCGAAGCCGAGCGTGACGATCGCGAGATAGTCGCCGCGCAGCCGCAGCACCGGAAAGCCGAGCAGGAAGCCGAACGTCGCCGACGCGAGCGCGGCAAGCGGCAGGCATTCCCAGAACGTCAGCCCGAAGTACTGGTTGAGGAGCGCATATGTGTAGCCGCCGACCGCATAGAAGCCGACATAGCCGAGATCGAGCAGCCCGGCGAAGCCGACGACGATGTTCAGGCCGAGGCCGAGGATCACGTAGATGAGCGCGAGCGTCGCGACGTCGATCGCCCCGCGCGAGCCGACGAACGGCCACACGAAGCCGATCGCGACGAGCGCCCAGACGACCGCGCGCTGCTGCCGCGCGCCGAGCGGCGCCGCCGCGGGCAGGCGCACCGCTGCCTTCGCACGCAGCAGCGCGGGCTTGAACAGCTGAAACAGGAACACGGCGGCGACCGCGATCCAGACCGGCCGCCAGTGCGCTTCGAGCACGACCTGATAGCCGTCGAGCTTCAACTGGAGGCCGAGGATCGGCACCGTGAGGATCGCCGTCAGCACGGCGGCCGTCACCGCGTGCTTGAGCGACTGGACGGCCGGCGCGCCGGCCGTCGTGCGGACGGAAGTCATCGCTTGATTCATGGGCGGCCTCACACCTTTTCGATGTCCGACTTGCCGAGCAGGCCCGTCGGACGGAACAGCAGGATCAGCACGAGGAGGCCGAAGGCCACCACGTCCTTGTACTCGGCGGGCATGTAGCCGGATGCGAAGGTCTCCGCGAGACCGAGCAGCACGCCGCCCAGCATTGCGCCCGGAATGCTGCCGATGCCGCCCAGCACCGCGGCCGTGAACGCCTTGATGCCCGCGACGAAGCCGATGTACGGATTGAGCTTGCCGATCGTGAGCCCGATCAGCACGCCGCCCACCGCGGCGAGCATCGCGCCCAGCACGAACGTGAACGAGATCACGCGGTTCGTGTCGATGCCGAGCAGGTTCGCCATCCGCATGTCCTCGGCGCACGCGCGGCATGCGCGGCCCATCCGCGAATGCGAGATGAACAGCGTGAGCGCGATCATCAGCGCGATCGTCACGCAGACGATCAGAAGACGCGCATACGGCACCGTCACGTCGAAGTCGCCGCCGACATGGATGTCGAACGCGCCGGAAATCAGCACGGGCACCGACATGTCGCGCGCGCCCTGGCCGATCTGCACGTAGTTCTGCAGAAAGATCGACATGCCGATCGCGGAGATGAGCGGCACGAGCCGCGGCCCGCCGCGCAGCGGCCGGTACGCGACGCGCTCGACCGCGAACCCGTAGAGCCCGGTGACAACGACCGACACGACGAGCGCCGCACCGAGCACGAGCGGCAGCGGATAGCCCGCCGACGTGCCGATCGCGGTCAGGGTGACGAGCCCGACGTACGCGCCGATCATGTAGATCTCGCCGTGGGCGAAGTTGATCATGCCGATGATCCCGTAGACCATCGAATAGCCGATGGCGATCAACGCATAGATCGCGCCCAGCGTGAGGCCGTTGACCAGTTGCTGGGCGAATTGCGGAAAGAATTCATTCATGCGGGAAGCTCCCGTTCGCGCCGACGCGCGTGCATGCGCGCCCGCTCATGAAAGCGGCGGCGCATGCCGCGCACGGGCGTCCGATCTCGACACGCCCGCCGCGCCGCGGCCCGCTGCTCGCGCGGCGGCGCCGGGCCCATGCGACCCGCCCCGCGCGAACGTGCGGCGGGGCGGATGGGCGGGCAGATACTCCGATTAGTTGGCGGCCGTCTTGGTCGCGTCCTTGTGCCACTTGTAGACGACGAACTTGAACGCCTTCAGGTCGCCCTGCGCGTCGTACGACACCTTGCCGATCGGCGTGTCGAAGCCGTGCTGATGCATGTACGCGGCGACCTTCGTCGGATCGGTGGTCTTCGCGCCCGCGATCGAATCGGCGATGATCTTCACGCCGGAATACGCGGGCATCTGGAACGTGCCGTTCGGATCGCGCTTCTTGTCGGCGAACGCCTTCACGAGCGCCGCATTGGCCGGATCGGCGGTGAAGTCGGCGGGCAGCGTGACGAGCATGCCTTCGGACGCGGGGCCCGCGATCGCGGTCACGTCCTTGTTACCGACGCCTTCCGGTCCCATGAACGCGGCCTTCACGCCCTGCTCGCGCGCCTGGCGCAGCAGCAGGCCCATTTCCGGGTGATAGCCGCCGAAGTAGACGAAGTCGACACCTTGCGACTTCAGCTTCGTGATGGTCGCCGAGTAGTCCGAATCGCCCGCGTTGATGCCTTCGAACAGCACGACGGAGATCTTCGCCGCTTCGAGGTCCTTCTTCACCGCCGACGCGATGCCCTGGCCGTACGACTGCTTGTCGTGCAGCACGGCAACCTTCTTCGGCTTGACCTTGCCGATGATGTACTGCGCGGCGGCCGGCCCCTGCTGGTCGTCGCGGCCGATCGTGCGGAACACGAACTTGCGCTTCTTGCCTTCGGTGAGCTGCGGCGCGGTCGCGGACGGCGTGACCATCACGATGCCTTCGTTCTCGTAGATGTCGGACGCCGGAATCGTCGAGCCCGAGCACACGTGGCCGATCACGTACTTGATCTTCTGGCTGACGATCTTGTTCGCGACCGCGACCGCCTGCTTCGGCTCGCACGCATCGTCCATCATCACCGCCTCGAGCTTGTTGCCGCCCGCGCCGCCGGCTGCGTTGATCTGCTCGATCGCCGTCAGCGCGCCGGCCTTGACCATGTCGCCGTACTGAGCGACCGAGCCGCTCATCGGGCCGGCAATGGCGATCTTCACGGTTTCCGCATGGGCCGCGGCGCCGGCGGCGGCAAGCATCGCGGCAAGAGAGATGGACGAAAGACGGGACAGCATCATCAGGAGCTCCTCGATTATGTTTAGTCATACGGGCAAGGCGGCATGACTTGCGCAATCGAACAACACCCGTGGACGAAACGACTTGGAATACGCCCGAGACGGATAGACGGACCTGCAGATGGAATGACGCTTGCGGGGCCGGCAGTGTCAGCCGCCGTCGCGAAAGACGGAGACCTTGGTTCGGAAAGACAACGTGATGCGTCTTATATTGCGCAAGCGATTCGCCTGCCCCGCTTACCTAACCGCTCGTCGGACGGATCTGCCGACAGCCGTTGGCAAGGCAGCCGAAATTATAGGATCGTTTTTCATGCGTCTGACCAGAAATAGCTGACGAATCAGGGAAAATACGCAGTCCGGCCGATCGCGCGAGCCCCCGGTTGCGCCCGATTGCGACGTGTTGCATCGCAATCCGATTCAAGGTTCGCGACGCGTTTCGCGCGGTCATTCAGCGCAATTCCTCTTTATATACGAGTGCTTGACGCGATGCTGCACTGCACCGTCGCGTGCGCCGAACGAAATCGGAGACGGTCGAGGCGACGGCGTGCGGCCCGGCATCCGGACCGAGGTGCAACCGCATGGGTATCCGAACCGGCATGACGTCCATGCAATGTTCGCCCACGAACATGCATATGGCGGCACCTTCGTTGGGGCCATAGCAGGCATTTTGATATTTAGATGAAATAATGCAATCGCGCGGCCAGCCCGCCGTTTCTTTCGATTGCCTGTCGAATCGGCTTGCCGTTTTCGGCGGTTCCGCGCCGGCCGGCCGCGCGCTTCGCTCGTCGTGCGATCGTGCGATCGTGCGACATTCATCTGGCGGGAATCCGTCCGCCATTCGCGCTACACAAATCACCGACTCTCGCCTCATGGATTTCGACGTCATCGTTCTCGGCGCAGGCATCGTCGGCGTATCGGCCGCGCTGCACCTTCAGGATCGCGGCCGCCGGGTCGCGCTCGTCGATCGCGGCGCGCCCGGCGAAGGCACGAGCTTCGGCAACGCCGGACTCATCGAGCGCGCGTCGGTCGCACCGTATGCGTTTCCGCGCAGCCCGCTCGCGCTGCTGCGCTACGCGATGAACCGCTCGACCGAGCTCTATTGGCATCGCGCGTCGCTGCCGTCGTTCGCGCCGTGGCTCGCGCGCTTCTGGTGGGAATCGTCGCCGCGCCGCCACGCGGCCGCCGCGCGCGACCTGCTGCCGCTCATCGAGCGCAGCGTCGCCGAGCACGACGCGCTGATCGCGCGCGCGAACGCGGGCGACCTCGTGCGCGCGTGCGGCTGGATCGAGGCGTATCGCACGCCCGCCCGCCTCGCGCATGCGACAAGCGACGCACTGCGCAGCGCGAGCCGGCACGGCCTGCGCGTGGCGACGCTCGACGCGTCCGCGCTCGCCGCGCAGGAGCCCGCGCTCGGCCCGGGGTTCTGCGGCGCGCTGCACTGGCTCGATCCGAAGAGCGTCGTCGATCCCGGCGCGCTCGTCAAAGCGTACGCACGGCTCTTCGAGCTCGACGGCGGCACGCTGCTCGAAGGCGATGCGGCGAGCATCGAGTCGAGCGGCGACGGCTGGCGCGTGCGCACGGCCAACGGCGTCGCGGCGGCGCGCGAGGTCGTCGTCGCGCTCGGCCCGTGGTCCGATACGGTGTTCGCGAAGTTCGGCTACCGCATTCCGCTGCGCGAGAAGCGCGGCTACCACATGCATTACGCGCCGCCCGACGGCGCGTCGCTGTCCGCGCCCGTCGTCGATCTCGAGCACGGCTACGTCGTCGCGCCGATGCGCGGCGGGCTGCGGCTCACGACGGGCGTCGAGATCGCCGCGCGCACGCTGCCGCCGACGGGCGTGCAGCTCGCGCGCGCCGAACGCGTCGCGCAGCCGACGTTCAGGCTCGGCCCGCGGCTCGACCCCGAGCCATGGCTCGGCTTTCGGCCGTGCACGCCGGACATGCGCCCCGTGATCGGCGCCGCGCCGCGGCACCGCGGGATGTGGTTCGCGTTCGGACACAATCATCACGGGCTCACGCTCGGACCGATCACGGGACGCCTGCTCGCAGAGACGATGTGCGGCGAGCCGACCGCCGCGAACGTCGCGCCGTTTCGCGCCGAGCGGTTTCTCTGATTCGAAGCCGATGCGAGCGCGAGCGCATCGGCGGCGGCAGGAAGACGTTCAACGCGCTCGCGAACGCGTCGGCGCCCGACGACGATGCGCCACGGATGCCGCGCTCCGGCGGCAGCGAGCCGCGCGACATGAACCGTGCGGCATGTCGTTCGACACGCGATGCATGGTCGATCCGCACGAAACGTCGGACGATGCTTGATCCGCGCGGCCGGGGCGCGCGGTGCATCGGGTGAGATTCGGCAAGCGACGAGCGTGCCGAGCGATGCATCGATCTCCATTGCCGTCGAGCGTGCTCGACGAAGCGCGCTCGCCGAGCACGCTCGACGGCTCCGCGAAGACAATCGCCGCGCACATGCGATATGCGATATGCGCTCGACCCCGATGCGCACCCGCCGCTCTTCGGTCGATTGATCCGGCAAATGCGATCCGCCGAACGAGACGAAGCAGCGTCGCCGCATCCCGCTCCGTTTCCCGGCAACGCCGCAAATCCGACATTGCGCGGAATCGCGCAAACGATTTTGCGCGGTCGTCGAAACGCGGCACCTAATCGGTCATCGCGCAATAAGCAACCGACTAACCCGCCGAAGAATCACAGCATGTTGAACGAATAGTGCTTTGCAACTTTCACAACGAACATCGTCGCAACGATCCATGCAGCCGAATCAAATGCAGGATTAACCACAACGCACTCGAACGCGGCCACGGCAAAACAATCGCACGAATCGCCTTAGCGCTGAAGCGACAAACCTTGACACGCAGTAAAACACCATGACAAGCGGTGAGCCGCCGCCACACATCCGCACATCGCGGCAGCCGACCGCGAACGGCACGTGCAGCGTGCCGCAGCGGGATTCAGGCGCCATTTCGCACCCGGTTCGTGCACCATTCGAGTGAACGACTCGGCGCTCTACTTTTGTCTGCTAAGGATGCTCTGCACAAACGCGAATCGAGTGTGCTTGGTCGTTTGACAGGAAGCTGAATGCGCCACGACGCCAACCTATCAGCCCGGAACGAAGCTGGCCGGCACGCGCCGAGCAGCCTTCGCGTGCAG
>NZ_LOVS01000049.1:0-8791 GCF_001523835.1 Burkholderia sp. ABCPW 14
TCGCGCCCCGCGTCAATATCCCGCTTCCGACAGGTTCGTCGCTCCTGCAACGTCGATTTTGAAACTTGTGTCATGCCGCCGTTACGTGACGCCGCCGGAAAAGCGCGGATTTTGACCGCCATCGACAGCGGGGAAGATATCAGCGAATATGATGAATGGGAGTCTTGGAACTACCAAGATTTGGCATGGCAATATGCGCGACGCAACAGGAATTTTCAGAAAAAGTGTCTCGCATTGAACGCAAGCGACCCTGACGCAGAACAATGCATGCAAGATATCGCTGACGAGTTTTTCCTCAGACGGTACAAAGATTTTCGCGAAGAAAATCTTGGTCAAGGCGAAGGCATTTCGGCACAGTTTGAAATCTCCCGCGCACCCGATGGCGTTCGGAATTTAAAATTCTCCCGCACCTTAAAACATCATCAGGTCGCCATTACCTTAGACCTTCGATCATCGATATACTCACAAGATGCGCTTCCTCGACAGATCGAATTGGTAACGAAGGCAATTGAGCAACGTGCAACCAATCTTCGAAGGCTATACCCTCAAACCCAACAACTCCCGAGTCCAACCATTAGCCTTGATGATCACCTCCTTCGAATTCGGTGCTTCGACCTAAAGAATTCTGGAGAGAGACGATGGAAAGACATCGGAGAAATTCTTCGCGCAGCCAAGGATCAACGAGACTGCGACACTCTCGGAGAGATTGCGCGAAAGCATCTTTATCCGGAAGCGATTAAGTATATCGAACTTGGTTACGTTGCACTTGTGACATCGAAATCAACAAGAAGCAAAATACCAAAGAGCGGAAATTAAACCACAGCACGACAAATCAGCATAGCACGGCAGGCGGAAGAAATATTTTAAAAAACCTCTTCCGCCACCTTAGATCAAGCACGCAAGCCGACCACCACACTCCCCGGAAACAAAAGATCGACAAAAACACTCCACCAAAATATCTTTCGACACCCAATGCGGAGCAAAGACATCAAAATAATAATTCCGCAGGAGTGTTTTCGTTAAAAAATTCCCACCGAGCCAAGCATCTGAGTCGCTGGCAGAATCGTTTCATCACCAATCAATTCGAGGGAACGATGAGCGACCTTTCAAACACCGACAGTTCAATCCAGCTGGTCGATCGCACGACTGTTGAAAAAATGACAAGCCTGTCGAAAACGCAAATCTACGCACTCATGCAAGAAGGCAAGTTCCCACGCCAAATCAATTTGTCCGCACGCAGCGTCGCATGGATTTTGGCCGAGATTACTCAATGGATCAACGATCGCAAACGTGATCGCGATATCAAATACTCGCGCACCGATTCACAGTAATACATAACCTCCATCATCATTTTGACATTCTTGGTCGATCATCAACATGGAAAATATTTACAGCAAAATTCTTTCCGGCGATTTCCAGGTCAACATCGATACCGTAGCATTTTCCGTTACTGGCATTGACGTTGATATCCCTGATACGCTATCCGCCTTGATTGTTACACCAGATGGCGAAATCATTCAAAAGCGATCCAATCGTAAAGCGATGATTTCAATTGATGGCGGCTCAGCAATGCACATTCGTCATCGCTCGTCGCCAAATTCCCCATCAGGCGAATTGACGATAGAAGGTTCTCCGTACGCATACTTTTACGGCCAAAACGTATGGACGTCGGATGACATGACAGATGCAACTCTTCCAGTTATCTTCGATATCTGCGAGACGCTTCATTTCAAGCCCGACAAGAACACGCAAAAGAAGTGGCGCGACGGCGATATCGAACTTCATCGCGTCGATTTAGCAGTAAATTTCCAAGTTGACTCAGTAAATCAAGTTGATTCTGCATTAACGCAACTGAAGTATCTGCTGGCCGCACAGCGCTGCCAGTGTCATCTTCACGAACGCTACGCCGCACTATCCCCTAAAAATAGCAAGGAGTATTCAGTCGTTGCCTATGCCAAAGGCCCACAAATGCGTGCGAAGAAATCCAAATTCCATGATGACCCTCTTTACGAGCGCCTCGTTATCGCCTGCGAATCCTTGCTTCGCGTTGAAGTTCGCTTGAGAAGATCGGAACTGCGCAAGCTCGGCCTGCCACGTGTTTGCGACTGGACGGACGACACTGCGAAAAAGGTGTTCCGAGATTACTTTAGTCGGCTTCCGTTGACGGGAATTTCGTATGGCCCATTGTCAGAGTTTTGTTTTGAAGAAATTGACGATCGCATGCGGCCTGTTCTCGCTCTTCACATGCTAGGTGCCGACTGGCGGATGTTCTATGCAGATGTGACACGTGCACGCCATAAGAGCTATTTTCGGAAGCGTGGCATCAATCTAGACTGCCCGCATCAGTTGGGGCGAGAAGTACCACTCGCTGAAATTCTCAGCCGAAAAGGCGCTATTGCCCGCACGCCGACGTGGCTGATTGATGCTGGCATGGCCCCGAAGCCTCGTCGCTAGACGGATCGGCGCTGCCGTCGTCACGCTCGACGGCGTATTTCATTCAATCCGACGCGCCCGTGCTCTCCGCGAGCACCGGGCGCATTTCTTATGCTGATGCGCCGCAGATGCACATTAGCCTGTCCGGTACCCCAACGTTTCGAGTCGTTCGCAATACAATGGGTCGCCGCACCTTGTCCGAACGCATCGCGCACATTTGGACAACCGACAGCCGCAGGGGTACAAACAGGGGTACCAGCGTTGCTGGCACGCCACGAACCCCTTAAATATCAATGAATTAGCAAGGTTATTTCGTTCAGGCCCTGGCACCAGACAGACATCGAAGCATCGCGCACAACGCGCCGATGCTCACACGCGGCAAAGGCTGTCCGACGAGCACGCTCCTCGCCGCCGGCCACCGCAATCGAGCCCCGCCTGATACCAGCAGCGCGGGGCTTTTTCATTTGAACTCGCCGCGGCTCGCCTATCTCGCCGCCATTCGAGCGCCCGCCCCTTCCGCCTCCCCCGATTCGCGAACATTCGGCGCCGCTGGCGTGCCGCTGTCGGAAAAACCGCGATCACACCCGGAAGCGACGTCCCGCACATCGAGGAAAGTTGCACCATATGAAAACATCAATAATGAATCAGAAAAATCGTTACAATCACTCCACAAATTTATGAAATGCAATAGATGCAACGCATTGTTTTATTTCTTCAAAACGCCCTGACGCTCAAGGGCATCCTGCTGACGCTGGCCGGCCTCGTCCTGGTCGGCGGCCTGGCGTATGCGATCCGATCGATCCGCCTCTTCATGAAGATCGGCAACGACGAGTAAGTCCTCGCTAACGGTCGGATCTCGTTCGCGTCGAGCCGCGCGCCGCAAACCGCCATCGCCGTGTCCGACGCGCCTCGGTCGCGCCCCCGACCACTTCCCATCCGCCGCGAGCTCTGGCGCAATCGCCGCTACTACCCAGCGCCGCCCTCTCGCACGCCCTCCTCGTTGCTCACGACGACGAGCACCTCCGCCTGCGTCGCGCCGACACTACGCATCCGGTGCGGAATCAGCGCGTTGAAATAGACGGAATCGCCCGTCTTGAGCTTGATCGTCTCGTTCGGGAATTCGATCTCGACGCTCCCCTTGTGGACGAACAGCATCTCTTCGCCTTCGTGCTCGCGAAACGCCGAGCTCACGTAATCGCGCGGCGGATGCACGATGAACGGCAGCAGCCTCTTCGGCGCGACGCCCGCCGCGATGCTCTCGTACGTGCGTGCGCGCGCGCTCGCCCCGCTGCCCATCGACGTGCGCTCCGACGCGCGCGTGACCGTGATCAGCTCGCGGTCGCGGCTATCCGAGAACAGTCGCTCGACATCGACCTGCAGCGCCTTCGACAACTTGAGCGCCACCGCGATCGACGGCACGCTGATGCCGCGCTCGACCTTCGACAAATAGCTCTTCGTGAGGCCGGTCGCTTCGGCCAGTACGTCGAGCGTCCATCCTTTCTGCTTTCTCAGGAGCTTGAGACGAATCGTCATGACGGCAGGTGTCTTTTGAAAAACCGATTGTATCGTATGACACTGAGTGTCCTATAATCGACTTCGTGTTTTCAGTGTCCGCAGCGGCGCACTGCACGCACACCCGTTCATATCGTGGAGGTTGCATGATAGACACATTGAAGATGCCCAAGACCGAGCTCGTCGCGCTGGCGCAGCAGCGTCTCGACAACGAAGTCAAGGACAGCGGCTGGACCGCGCGCCAGAAGCTCGCGCTCACATGTCGAATCCTGTTCGACGACGGGCACGACTCCGGCCTCGCCGGGCAGATCACCTGCCGCGCCGACGCGCCGAACACGTATTACACGCAGCGCCTCGGGCTCGGCTTCGACGAGATCGCCGAATCGAATCTGCTGCAGGTCGATCAGGATCTCGAAGTGATCGGCGGCCAGGGCATTCCGAATCCCGCGAATCGCTTTCACACGTGGATCTATCGCGAACGCCCCGACGTCAACTGCATCATCCACACGCATCCGGCGCACGTCGCCGCGCTGTCGATGCTCGAGGCTCCGCTCGTCGTATCGCACATGGACACGTGTCCGCTCTACGAAGACTGCGCGTTTCTGGAGGATTGGCCGGGCGTGCCCGTCGGCAACGAGGAGGGCGAGATCATCTCGAAGGCGCTCGGCGACAAGCGCGCGATCCTGCTGTCGCATCACGGGCAGCTCGTCGTCGGCGCGACGATCGAAGAGGCGTGCATGCTCGCGATCCTGATCGAGCGCGCGGCGCGGCTGCAACTGATGGCGACGGCGGCCGGCGCGATCAAGCCGATTCCGCCCGCGCTCGCGATGGAAGCGCACGACTGGATCTCGACGCCGAAGCGCGACGCGGTGACGTTCGCGTATTACGCGCGCCGCGCGCTGCGCCAGCATCCCGACTGCCTGGGCTGAGCCGTCGGCTCGTCCACTCGTCAGACCGGCAACATCGAACTTTCCGGAGCACCCCAACCCATGTCCAATGCACTGCATGGCGTCATCGCCTATCCCGTCACGCCGTTCTCGTCCGACGGCCGGGTCGATACGGGCGTCCTCGGCGCGCTCATCGAACGCCTGATCGCAAGCGGCGTACACGGCATCGCGCCGCTCGGCAGCACGGGCGAGAGCGCCTATCTGTCCGACGCCGAATGGGAGGCCGTCGCCTCGGCATCGATTCTGGCCGTCGGCCGCCGCGTGCCGACCGTCGTCGGCATCTCGGACCTGACGACCGCGAACGCGGTGCGTCGCGCGAAATTCGCCGAGCGCGCGGGCGCCGATGCGGTCATGGTCCTGCCCGTGTCGTACTGGAAGCTCGACGACGAAGAGATCGTCGGCCACTACCGCGCGATCGGCGACGCGATCGGCATTCCGATCATGCTCTACAACAACCCGGCGACGAGCGGCATCGACATGTCGCCCGAGCTGATCGCGCGCATCTTCCGCACGGTCGACAACGTGACGATGGTCAAGGAGAGCACGGGCGACATCAAGCGGATGCATCGGCTCGCGCAACTGGGCGAAGGCGCGATTCCGTTCTACAACGGCAGCAATCCGATGGCGCTCGCCGCGCTCGCGGCAGGTGCGGCCGGCTGGTGCACCGCTGCGGCGAACCTGAACGCGCGCTTGCCGCTCGCATTGCATGCGGCGATGCGCGCGGGCGATCTCGGTGCGGCCCGCGACGTCTTCCACCAGCAATTGCCGCTCTTGCAGTTCATCGTCGCCGGCGGCCTGCCGGTCACGGTGAAGGCGGGCCTGCGGCTCGCGGGCTTCGACGCGGGCGAGCCGAGAAAGCCGCTGCGACCGCTCGGCGAAGACAAGACACGCGCGCTCGCGGCGATCCTCGACGCGCTGCGCGACGTAAAGCGCGCATGAGCGGATCGGCACACGTGCATTCGACGAACGCGAAACTCGATGCGCTGCTGATCGGCGCGATTCGTCCGTTCGCGGACACGCCGCATTCGAGCGCGATCCACAAGCAGCCGGTGCGCGAGCGGCTGTGGCTCGGACGAACCGGGTTCGCAGGCGACGAGCAGGCCGATCGCAAGCACCACGGCGGCCCGGACAAGGCGGTCCATCACTATGCGTGCGATCACTATCCGCTCTGGGCGGCCGAGATCGGCCCGCGCGACGTGCTCGCGCGGCCGGGTGCGTTCGGCGAGAACCTGTCGACGCGCGGCGTCACCGAGCGCGACGTCTGCATCGGCGACGTCTTCACGCTCGGCGGCGCGACGCTGCAGGTATCGCAGTCGCGGCAGCCGTGCTGGAAGCTCAACGTGCGCTTCGGATTCCCGAAGATGTCCGCGCGCGTCCAGCAAAGCGGGCGAACCGGCTGGTACTACCGCGTGCTCGATGAAGGATGGGTCGAGCCCGACGGCGAGCTCGCGTTGCGCGAACGGCCGCATCCCGAATGGCCGCTGTCGAGCGTGCTCGACGTGCTGTACCGGCGCACGCTCGATGCCGGCGCGCTCGAAGCGCTGTCGGGCATCGACGCGCTGCCGCCGTCATGGCGGCAGTTGTTCGCGCGGCGCCTGAAGGCGGGCGCGGTCGAAGACTGGACGAAGCGACTCGACGGATGACGCCACCGCACGGCACACGGCGGCAGGCGCGAATCGATCGGCGCGCGCCCGCCGCCCGCCCTTCTCATTCGCGCGCGCAGAACGTCGCGATCGCTTCGGCGACCTGAGCAGCCGCTTCGCGCTGCGGAAAATGGCCGATGCCGTCGAGCACGATGCGCTCGTAGCGTCCGGAGAAAAAACGCTCGCGCGACGCGGAGCCGTCCGGATGATTGCAGGTGTCCGCGCCGCCGTGCAGCACGAGCGTCGGCACGGCCAGCACGGGCGCCGGATTCAGGCGCGCTTCGTCGGCCACATAGGCGGCGTCGCCGTTCGCGATGCCCCAGCGGTGCCGGTACGAATGCAGCACGACGTCCGCCCAGTCGGGTGCGTTGAACGCGTCGGCCGCCTCGTCGAAATCGGCTTGCGCATACCAGCCGGAAGGCGCCCACGTATCCCACATCGCGCGCGCGAATGCCCGGCGGTCGTCGCGCACCGCCCGCTCGCCGCGCGGCGTCGCCATGAACCAGTGATACCAGTAATTGCGCGCCTGCTGCAGCGACAGCGGCTGATTCGGATCATTCGTGCCGTAGCCGACCGACAGCATCACGAGATGCGATGCGACGCGTTCGCGCAGCCCGCACGCGTTCGCGACGGCGCGCGCGCCCCAGTCGTGTCCGACGAACACCGGGCGTTCGAGCCGCAGCGCGTCGACGAAATCGAGCAGGTCGCGCCCCAGCGCGGCGAGTTGCCCGCTGCGCGGCGTCGCCGCGTCGCGAAAGCGGGTCGGCGCGAAACCCCGCAGCGCCGGCGCGAGCACGCGATAGCCGGCGTCGGCGAGCGCCGGCGCGACCGCTTTCCAGCATGCCGGACTGTCCGGCCAGCCGTGCAGCAGCACGGCGGTGCGCGCACCCGCGGGGTTCCATTCGAGATACGCGACGTCCAGCAAGGGAGTCGTCGCAAACGCATAGTCGGACATCGTGGTCTCCGTCGATCGACAAGTCACGTCGATCGTAGACCGATCGATCATCACGATTCACAAAGAATCATCGTCTATTATTCGGATATCTCGTTGAATTGATTGCCCATATGGATACGCGGCCGGATTCGGCATCGATGTCGCTCGACATCGTGCTGCTGCGCACCTTCCTCGAAGTCGTCGAGCGTCACAGCTTCGCCCTCGCCGCCGAGCGCCTCGCGCTCACGCCGTCCGCGGTCAGCGGGCACATCAAGCGGCTCGAGCAGGCGGCGGGCGTCGGGCTGCTCGCCCGCACGACGCGGCGCGTCGAGCTCACGCAAGCCGGCGAGACGCTGTATGCGTATGCGCGCAACATCGTCGAGATGGAACGCGAAGCGCGCGCGCGGCTGCGCGGCTCGCCGCTGCACGGCCGGCTGCGCGTCGGTGCGTCCGAGGATTTCGCGGGCGCGTGGCTGCCGCAGGTACTGCACGCGTTTCGTCGCCGGCATCCGCGGGCGACGGTCGAGCTGAAAGTCGGCATCACCTCGGATCTGCTGCGCCAACAGGCATCGGGCCGCGTCGACGTCGTGTTCGGCAAGCGATGCAGCCGAGTCGACGAAGCCGGCGAGCTGTTGTGGGAAGAGCCGCTCGTGTGGACATACGCGTCGGACGCCGCGCTCGACGCGGCCGGCACGCTGCCGCTCGCGCTCTTTCCGGAGCCGTGCGTCTATCGCGAAGCGGCGATCGCCGCGCTGAGCGGCGCGCAGCGTCTTTTTCGCATCGTGTTCGAAAGCGGCAGCATGGCGGGCTGCGTGTCGGCGGCGCTTGCGGGGTTCGCCGTCACCGTCGTCGCACGCAGCCAGCTACGCGACGGCTTGCGCGAATGCGGATCGGAAGACGGGCTGCCCGCGCTGCCCGCCGCGCGCTTCTACGCGTTCTCGCGCCAGTCGACGCCCGCGAGCGCCGCGTTGATCGACGCGGTGCGGGAAACCGGGCGCCGCAACCGGTTCGTGCCGACGAATTGACTCGCCCATGCGGACGAAAGCGCATCGACCGCGACGTCCGTCTCGGCAATGAATCGCCCATGCGGAGCGCGCCGAGAGCGAAGCGCGATCGGCAGTGAATCGATGAGAATCCGCGAATATGAAAATAAGAAGACCGTGCAAATTAAAAAAACAAGTCACGGATATACTAGGGAAATTCTGCACAACTAGCCTTCGCGAGTGCTTGCCATGAATCGTCGAGGCAGCGAGCATGTAGCCCATGAAACAAACTGACCTTGGACTGAACTTGTCGACGAAGCGCACGCGCAAGCGGGAATT